>NZ_WXWK01000034.1:0-18658 GCF_009904835.1 Vibrio sp. V33_P6A3T137
CCATGATATTTAATTCCTTATCAAAAAGTTAGATAAAAACACTTTGCTCTCATAAATAAATGAGAGATAACGATAGAATAATATCCGGCTGGCCAACTGGATGCCCCAAACCTGAGGCAGAGCGAACGATACACGCGAATAAAACTCAAAGCAAACGAGCAAGAAAGAAGATAATATCGAGAAAAACAAAAAAATAACAAAAAAAAAAGAACAAAAAACCAAATGGTATTAACTGTAATTAACTCCCCACGGTCGATTTGGATGCTAACAGATCTAGCTCAAAAAACGAGCTAGTCAATCCAGCATTATCTTCCGTTTTGTCGCATTAGTTAAAAAATACCATTTCTACGTATTACACCATAGTACACACCTACATCCTGAGGTGTTGATGCCTAATATCGACACTCACTCTTATACACTTAACTCACATCGATAAGCTTCAGATCAAAAGTAGGCGGGTATGATGTTCCAATAACCACACCTGAATGTTGCACTCTCATTTGTATAAAATCGTTCTATTATCTCCCCTCAACTGGTGTAAGTTAGCTGTATGGGATAATGAATATTATCCCATACACTAGCTATTTCTTACCTCACCTCACTGATTATCACTCACTCTGCAGCTAATCACTTTCCAAAACATAACCAAGTACGCCACCAATTCCAGCACCCAAAGCAACACCTGCTGGGCCAAAGGCTCGGCCTATTAACATCCCCGTCGCCGCACCTTTTAGTGCTCCTTTTACACTAGGTCTGATTTCAACATCTACTTTATCATTTTGCTTATGTATCTTGACTGCGCCAGTACTAGCATTTGGTAATGAAAACATCATTTCTCTCCTTTCTTTAGGTATAAAAAAAGCCCGATAAGTACACAACCTATCGGGCTATCTATCTGTCTGTTGATTACAAAGACTGGCCTTTGCACATTCTGGTAAAGTAAACCAGAGAATCATCTTGCGACTTTACCAGACCGTTAACTAACATGATCCTCAATCTTAATGAATCATCTTCATTAATAGCGAATTGCATCCCCATTAACGAACCAGATTGTTTAAAGTTTCCTTGGATGGTTACACTCTTACCACCTGATTTATCATTGACTGCTGACCATTTGGCCTTATTAACTGAGCGATTGATGATCTGCTCCAGTGATCTACCACTACAGCTTCTAAACTCGGTTTGCTTTGCTAGTTGGATAAGTGCTTTTTCATCCATCGCAAAGGCTTGGCTTGAGATCCCACCTACAATAAGCAATGCGCTCAGTGTTACTTTAATGAGTGTTTTCATGATTAGTTTCCTTAATTTGTTTTGCTTCTTAATCTCGATCTACGTCTTCCGCAGTAAAGCTATCTTTTCAAACCGCATCCATGCCTAAGGAGCACAGTTATAACGCCTACTGACTTCGTTATTGTCTACCAAATGAATGAGAAAGGTTTTGGTGTCGCTAAGTTATATTTTTGATCAAAACTTTCTTTAGACAATGTTAGTACTCGAATAAATTCCACCAATGCAACTACTGCCGATACACCGGGTATAATGAAGCAGCTTATTAGATAAACAACTCCCCATCCCCAGCAACCAGTGTAGAACTTATGTAGGCCAAAACCACCACCAAAGAAAGTTAGTAGCGACATCGCTAATTTAGTTTTATTGCGCGATGGGTTTACAGGTAGATCGTTGAATGGAGGAGGAGTTAGTGATGCAGTGTTTTCATTTTCAGATTGCTGATTAAGTAATGCTTGAACTATCTCTTGCGACTTTTTTTCGACGGCAGAACTTGTATTGAAACTATCTTTAAAACCTGATTTAACGGTAATAGAAATAGCCCCATCATCCATTTTTCTGAACAACAAAGTCCCTCGTAAACCAAAGGGGTTAATACCGTACCTCCAAGCCGCTTCTAACATACCAGCTTGCTTATCTTCCTTTTTAATAGAACCTTGCAACCGTATTAATACCGCTTTGCAATGCTCGAACACCGCTTGGTAATCATCATTAGTGGCTAAGACCGTTGAGTCTCGCTGTTCAAATACAATCGTTGTCATATTTACCTCTGTAATACATGCTTAAATTAGTGACCACTTATTATGCAACACATCTCGGACAGGTCGCGTCCAAAAGAATCCAACACACTGCTTTTTCTAAGAAAATCAAGCAGCCCCTTTCCCAATAAAACCTATACCAAAGTTGAAAGCGCCTCCTCTGTAAACCTTTTAAAATCGACTGGACACGACCTGTCCAACTAGACCGTTATCCTATTGAAATGAGTGATAAGAGTGAAAAGTTAGCCTTTCGATTAAGCGATATCCTTACCCGACTATTTATGGGAGAGGTGCTTTCTATCGAACAATTAATGCATGAGTATCAAGTCAGCGAAAAAACGCTGCGTAGAGACTTTAATGAAAGGCTAATTAAAGCGCCTGTAGACAAGTGTCCAGAAGGGTATCGTTTAGCGCCAATACGATGTATCACAACGGTGAATATTCAAAAAGTAATGAATGATTCTGGTTTGTCGGCATTACTCCCTAAAAGCCTTGCATTTAATAGTTCATACCAAAATCTACTTTTCAAGAACCCACGGGTTGAAAACAGTGAAAAATTTGAAGCTATATTTAAATCACTATCAGATGCCATAACCACAAAATCTATCGTCGACATTACCTATCAAGGACAACTTATTGAGTCGGTTCATCCCTACAGGCTCGTTAACGATCGTGGAGTTTGGTATCTAGCTGGAACTCAGCTTGGTATGCTTTTTTCCTATCGAGTCAATAAAATCATTCAAGTTCAATCACACCTAGGGAAATACACGCCAACACCAAATATTAGGGAAGAAATTTTACGACAAGGTATGGAATGGCTCACAGCTGATAATGTTGATGTGTTGATTCAGGTAGATCCTGACATTGCATCTATTTTTACGAATGACAGTATTCTACCAAATCAACAAATATTGAAAGAGCTAAACGACGGTAGTTTACTGGTGAGCAGTTGTGTCACTAAACTAAGTGAAATAATACCGACCTTAAAAGTATGGATGCCTAAGATTGAGGTATTATCGCCTGCCGGTTTGAAAATTGAATTAATACACGAACTGAATGCCTCTCTCGATCGACTATAACAAAACCCCTGCGTAAGCCGACTAAAAACGCTAAAATGGTCCTCTCCCTTTTGGCTCTCCAATATCCACTATTAATAACTCACACCATCAAATTCGTACGTTAACAACAACGTTTAAGTAATCCGTTGCAGTTGACTAGACTAATAAGGGTACATTCCCATTACTCCATGATAAAACTGAAGTAATGGGACGCTAGTGATTAATTAGCCTGCGAGTTGACAACTTTATGGTGCATACATGGTGCTTTCTACTTGATTAGACGCGGCTGAATCACTCAGCTGTGACTTTTATCTCATCGAACACACCCATTTCCACGTAACTGAGAAAGTTGGACTCCCACATCGAGTAGAATTCCATTACCTCACTATTTGTTATCGGTAGTTCCTGAACATAGGAAAAACTGGCCGTTCCAGATGAGAAGTTAAAATCCACCTCTTTAATTAATTCGGGATAAGGCCCCCCGCAATACGCAAAGTCAGTGATGTAATCAAAGATCCACTGGTCGTAGAAGCGGACAAGCCTTATTTCAACAGGATGCCAACCGCCGTTTTCCGAACTGTAGGATAGATCACGGAAGTTAATCACCACCGATTGGGTCATGGATGTCCATTTACCCGATTCGCTGATCACTCGATATAAAGCATCTTGAAGATCGACACTGACTGGCAGCAGTAATCGCTCAACGTCAAAAGTTAAGTTCATAATAAAATCTCTTTTAGTTTGTTAAGGAGGTACTCTCGTTAGGTACTCGATATGGAGTACCCGAACAGGCTTACTTGGTGAGAATTGGTGCGCTTTGGGGGTTATTCGCTTCGATTTCTGAGTCTACTAGAGACAAGAGCTCATCACGACGTTGCTCGTAGTCCGGTGCTAAAACGTGTAAAAACACTGATTTTTCTGACTGGATGATAAGCCCAAGACCTCTGCAAACCCCACACATAAAACCCGCATTATTCGCTGACTGTCCGGAAAAGACACATTTCATCACAGAGCTCTTGAATGGTTTATCACCCTGCACATCTAAAACAGCGGTGATATCTTTAAGCGGGATCATCTCTTTGCTGTGTAGTCCTCCACCTTCGTTCCCAGTCATACGGATATAAAGTTCACTTTCTTCATCGTGAATAGCAATTTCATAGAACACATGGTTCTCTGTTTTCGGTGATAGCTTTTTCGCTTTGCCCTCGCGCACGATATTAGTGAAATGGTCTACTGGTTTATCGTCAGTGACCGTGACTTGCTCATTACCCTCTACGATTTCAGGTTGAGCCGTTTCTTGTTGTTGGTTTGATTTACGCGCCATAGGGCACCTCCTTCAAGTTGGAATTATTCAGATTTAATTTAGTTTTAAGATTCCGCTTGGTCAGCTAACTTGACGACAGGGAATGTTAGGCTGTTCATTGGAGCACAGCAGTAAACACCACCACCTTCCATGGTCACTATGGCAACAGCTAAAAGCCAAGGACAATCATCGTCGTTTAACAACAACACCCATTCCGGGTAGTTAGATACAAATCGTAGGAAGTGTTGGTCTTCCTCAGATTCTTCACTCAAGGTTTCGTCGGTATCGGACTCATCAATTAAGTACAAGGTCGTACCGACTTCATCCCAGAACGCTTTCGTACTTTCTTCATCACCGAACGGCTCTATCAAGTGATCGAGTAGTTTTGCTTTCACACCATCAGGCATTGGCAGTGCTTGAATATCTTCAAACTTATTTACTGTTTTCATTTCTAATCTCCGTTTAATAATGAAAAAGCCCCTGTTTAGCTCATCGCTAAACAGGGGCTTTTCTAATGTCATTTCTAAATTAACTGGTTAAACCTAACTTCTTCATTCCCAACGTATCTCTGGCTTCGCAGTCACCATATCTGATAAACGAGAGCCAATCTCTCTCCGACGCCCTACAGTCAATTTTGAGTAGCGTCTTGTTGATGACAGGTCAGCGTGATTGAGCTGCTTGGCTATGTCGTGTAACGAGACTCCTTGACTAGCTAACAAACTTCCAACCGTATGGCGAGCTGAATGCAGGGTTAGGTTCGCTTTATCACCGGGTATGTCGGGCAGTCCCATCTTGGCTTTGATAGCCTTGAAAGCATGCCTAGGTTGCCCTACGGGTTTACCCTTTTTGCGTCCAGGAAAGAGATACGGATTATTGGTCACATGAGGTACGGACCTCAAAATATCAAGCATGTAATCACTTAGGAATAAAATGTGACTACTACCATTTTTCGTATGCGGAATAGTGAGCGTTTTATCCTCCCAATTCACATCGGATTTCAAGCGCAAACGCAGTTCCTTATCTCTTGCACCAGTCAAAAACAGCAAAGCTAGGTACGCGCCAATACTTTTGTCTTCATGATTCAGGGCATGACCTATGAACTCCTTTAGCTGTGATTCGGACAAGTAACCAGTGCGCACGTTATCTTCTTTCAACAAGCTCACCTTGTCAGCAATGAGCGGAGCATCCATCAACTTGTATGCTTGACGATTGATCGTTTTAAGCAGGGCTAGAACACGATTTATCGAAGCAGGAGCGTACGGTGTGCCTTTAATTGTAAGGGAGTTTTGCATCTCCATTTGGACTTTGATGATATCGGCGGCGGTTAGGTCATGAATGGATATGTGATGTATAGACTTTGCTAAACAAAATCTAGCAACATCATCCTTCCAACTGCGTTTCTGCTTTGCCAGTGGCAGATACACTTCATCAAAGAACCGATCCAAAGTCATCGTCTTCTCAGAAGTCTGATTGTCACGCTCAAGCTTGGGATCAACACCCTCTATAATTAGCTGGCGATACTCTTTGGCTATTTTGCGCAGTTTGGCGAGGTCAGTTTCAGGGTGCTTACCAAGACCAATAGATGCCTTTTTACCTGTTACCGGACTGGTATAACGCAGCAGGAAGCGTTTCCCACCAGACTTACCCACTAAGCAACGAACGCCAGTAGGTAAACCAGAGTCTCTCATCGCGGATAAATTGACTTCGTAATCGGTAGATTTAGCGCTAGCCAGATTGGGTTTAAGGTTGTTGAGGAAAGTGGTGGTGAGTCGGTGTAATTTACTCATTCAAACCTCCATTAACTAAATATTCAATTAGTTAATATGCGTTTGAATAATTGTTTATTACAGTTAAATAAAAGCCGAACGATACAAAAACAGTATCATTCAGCTTATATTTCACTCTACTAAGCCGTCACTAGATTTCTTTGACTGCTCTTGAGGTATTGCAATTGAATTTTGTCCTTCACCCTTTGCTAAATTAGGCGTCACATCATTGATTTTTGACTCTGTATTCTCAGGTACATTTTGAGAACTTGTATTACCAATATCAGGTATCTGCTTACCCATACAGAAAATCAATATTGTTAAAATAAGTAAAACGCCACCGATCCCTAAATAAAAAATCTTTGCTTTCGTTGTACTTCTGATATTTTCAAATCCAAGAATACTGACAGCGCTTTCTTCACCAATCTTCCCTGTTAAATTAATATTAGGTAATTGAGCCTTGATTTGTTCCTCCATCTCAATTCCTTTGAGAACAGCTCCTTTTAGAAGAGGGTGATACCAATAAACATCTACTAAAAAAACCAGCATCCAAACAATAAAAGAACCAAGAGCAAGAAAGGAGGCAATAGGAATATTGTATCCTACCACTTCAGCTTCATATTGGGATTTTAAGCTAACACCGATCGCACTGATAAAGGCAGAAACGATTAATAATCCAAAGTTTCTAACCTTCATTTCAAGGTCGTTAAAGTGTTGTTGAACATCAACTATTTTCTTCCATACTTCCACATTTAGTTTCAAATACTCTAGTTCAATGTCCGTTTCATCACTCATGAATCAGCACCTTTAAACATTTGAAAATTAAATATCTCTAATAACTCTGAAAAACTATCCACCGTATAAGTTGGTGGGATATGATGATAATTCTCTTTAATTCTCTTTTCGCGTTCTACGTCTTCATCAGTCCAATGTGTAACAGCCCTTAACAACTCATAACCTTCGGCATTATTTTCAAAATGAGTCGTACCGTATCTCGCAAATACATCTGTAACACATGCCTGTTGCGCCATCTCAATGTCTTTCATTTCACTATCACCGATATAAACGCAATCTTCTACATCAGCCCCAAGGTCATTTATAATATCTAGTAACAACTTCGGGTTAGGCTTCGTCTCTCCTTCGGGAGTGTGTTTTGGTTTAGTTAGCGAAAAGCTGAACTTTGTTCCTGAGCCTAACTCCTCAGGAAGTTCGTGGTCTGGCGGAGAGAACAAGTAATCAATATAGTTATCCAAACCCAGCTTCTTCAGTCGATATGAAGTGTAGTATGACTTAGACTCTGTATACGCAATAACTAGGACACCAATATTTTTTAAAGTTTTAAGAGTATCTTCCACTGTAGGATATAAACGGAGGTGTTTTCTTCTTTCTGACCTAAATGCATGAATAGCTTCATCTAGCGCTTCATTGATCCCATCTTCAGAACCATACATAGCAAGTAAAGACGGTAAATTTTGAAGTAAGAAAGCATACTCGGCAGTACCGTGTTCTTGGTGAATTTTCTTCACTTCAGGAAGGATCACGTCACTACTCAATCCTGTTATCTCGTACACCTTATCAAACATCGCCGAGTTACTAGCATACCAAATACTAAACCAGTCAAATAAAGTATTATCTAAATCGGTAATGAGTACAGTTTTTTTCATTTAACTACTCTAATCTAAGTCGCGTGAATCAATTCTCCCGACAGGTTAACACTAGAGAGCTACCATTCAAAGGTAAGCCACTATCATTCACGACTAAAGTAGATAAGTAACACCAAATGCCATACTTCCAAAACACTCAAAATGATAGTTAAGTTGATATCCCCAACGCACTAACCACACACACTGCGAAACCACCCATAACAAAACTGTTTTCGACAATCTATCAAAACGATCAATATCCACATAGCAGTCAAACCAGAAGTACATAGCACCGTAAAGTCACCATGGTACGACCATGGTTCTTCCAGTCCGCAACCCTTGGCAATACTAGCTTGTGAGTTAGCAGTCACCGGAGTTTGTTGGATTTACTAGGATTCCCTTGCGCACAGAATCGTCATGCGATGAACCATGAATGGACCATGAAAGCTTTTTCAAGACGGATAAAGTGAGTCTATCGGAGCGAGAAAAGCGCCGATAACAAGAAAGGGGAAATGAGGTAAGTTTTTGATTAGCTTAGAAACAACAAAGCCCCGACTTACGTCGAGGCTTTGTTGTATAAATAATGGTACCGATGGGCGGACTTGAACCGCCACTCCCGAAGGAAACGGATTTTGAATCCGTCGTGTCTACCAATTTCACCACATCGGCATCTTGGCTATTGCCATCTGATGTTCGGCATTATACGTAAGAACGACGCTAGCGCAATAACAAAATATTGAAAAACAAATCGTTTGCTGAATATTTCGCCACAACGCCTCTTGTTTTTCTAACTCTCTTTCAAGAGCGACAAACTACCGATATGCTGATGGTCATTTATCGCACTTTACACAGACGACTATGAATAAAACTTCAACCTTACTGTCAGCCGGATTTTTCCGCCGATTGACCGCTCTAGTCTATGATTCATTGATTGTTGTTTCTTTGTTGATCGTCGCGGGCGGTATGATAATGGTTATTTTAGAAACCTTAGTCGCCATTGGTGTCCTAAGTTATGGCCCTTATCAAAATGTCAGCCAATTTTTAACTCGTCATCCCACTTTCAGTCCAGCCTATACCTTGTATCTGGCCTCTATTTGGATTTACTTTTTTGTTTATTGTTGGACCAAGCATGGGCAAACCTTAGGTATGAAAGCATCGAAGATCTTGGTCCGTAATCAAGACGGTAGCTTAATTACGACCACACAAGCTCTTATTCGGCTTGCAACTGCAGGGCTAGGATTAGGGAATCTAACCGTGCTGATTGATCCACAAAAACGCAGTTTTCAAGATATATGGGCGAAGACAGAAGTGGTTGTAGTCAATCAATCTCGTTGAAACGCATAACCAAGCTACGTTGAGCTCTAAAAAGAAAGGTATCTTGCTCGAAAAGAAGAAAGGGGAGATAAATTATCTCCCCTTCTTTGTTTCATTCTACAACTTACGACGTAATAACATAACGGCAATCGTGAGAAAGACCAAGCTAGGGGCAATAGCACCAAAAGCTGGGGGGAAACCGTAAACTAAGCTTAATGGACCAAAAAACTCACTGGAAATGTAAAAAGTGAAACCCGCAATCACCCCAGAAAGAATTCTCGCTCCCATGGTTACGCTGCGCAGTGGACCAAAAATAAATGACAATGCCATCAACATCATCACACCAATCGAGAATGGTTGAGTCAATTTACGCCACAAGGCTAATTCATAACGAGAGGCGTCTTGCTCAGAGGCTTTCAAGTAATGTACATAATCGTAAAGGCCGCTTAAGGCGAGCTCTTCAGGTTTAACCGTCACAACCGCTAATTTATCGGGTGCTAAAGCCGTACGCCATTGGTAGACATCTAAATACTGTTTGGTTAAAACCACATTATCTTGTAAATCAGTTATTTGTACTTGTTTCATTAACCAATGATTATCACCTAGATAATCCACCTGTTCAGCAAATACCACATGACGAAGCTGTTTCTGCTCATCAAAACGCCACATATTCAGACCATAGAGGCGTTCATTATCAATCTTCGCAACAAAGATAAAATCATTGGCGTCTCTGGCCCATACACCTGTCCTTACGGAAAGGATATTACCACCAGAGGTTGCGAAGGCGCGCATATCACGCGCCATTTTTTGAGCTTGAGGAGCGCCCCATTCACCCAGTAACGTAACAATAATCATTAAGGGAATCGCGGTTTTGAGCACCGATAAACCGATATCTAATTTAGAAAAGCCAGAGGCTTGCATCACCACTAATTCTGAACTGGCGGCTAAGGCTCCTAAACCGATGAGCGCACCCAGTAGCGCCGCCATAGGAAAAAACATTTCCACATCACGCGGCACACTTAACAGCACAAAAAACAAGGCTTGCAAAAGATCATAGCTGCCATCGCCAACTTTTCTTAACTGTTCAACATATTTAATAATGCCGGACAAGCCCACGAAGGTCACCAGTACAAGAGTTGTGGTAGCAATAATAGTTCGCCCGATATACCAATCTAAAATTTTAAACACGAATTAGGCCACCTTGCGCTTTGGTCTGAATTTGTCTTTCATCTTTCTTACCCATACGCTATCCAAGGTATTTGCAATAATCGCTGCAAATAACAAGGCGGCGTTGATGGGCCACATACCGATTTCAATCGGAATCGTTCCATCTTCTAAAGCCGATTTCATGGCGCTGATGGTTAAGAAATAGGTTAAATAAATCAAAATGGCGGGGCCCATTTTGGCGAATCGTCCCTGTCTCGGATTGACTGCCGACAGTGGCACCACCAACATTGTTAATAGTGGAATACACAATACCAATGAAATACGCCATTGCAGCTCTGCTTGCGCACGCGAGTCAGGATTCCGAATCAGAGCTAAAGTCGGCGTTTCTTGCCAATCACGTCCTTTAGCCTTGACCGAGCGTTGACCAATTAAGCCTTCGTATTGATCAAAACGCGTGATCATATAGTCTAATCGCGTCGGAACCCCTTCATAACGAACCCCATTATGCATAGTGATCATCTGCCGGCCATCACTCAATTCTTTGACTTCGCCAGAATCAGAAAACATCACGCTAGGTAAAATCGATTGACGGGGGGCAAGCTGTGCGACAAAAACATTCTGTAACTTTCTATTTTCGATGTTATCAATAAAAACCACTGATGAACCATCTGGCGAGCGCTGAAATTGACCTTTTTGTAATAAATCAACGCTACTTTCCGCCGCTAACTGTTCAATGAGTTGAGCTTCTTTATCTTGGCTCCATGGCGATAACCAAAAAGCATTAAAAGCCGCGGCACTTGAGGTAATGATCGCTAAGTAAAGCGCGGCGCGGATCAGAAACTTATTGCCGATACCCGTTGCGTTCATTACGGTGATTTCGCTTTCTGCGTACAAGCGACCAAAGGTCAGCAGAATACCGATGTATAAGCTCAGCGGCAGCATGAGCAATCCCATCGCTGGCATATTTAACGCGACGATTGATAGGATCATTCGCGCAGGAATTTCACCATCCGAAGCATCAGCGAGAACACGAATGAATTTTTGGCTCAAAAACACTAAAAACAGCACGAAAAAGATCGCAAACTGGCTCTTTAATGTCTCTCTGATCAAATATCTAACAATAATCACGCTGAAATAACCTATGCAAAACTTGTTTTTTTGATTGAATCACTATAATTTCCCGTTGAACCTTTTATTTTTTTAAAATTTCGCTATCTGTTAGAACACCTAAACTATAGGTTGATCCATTAACGGATTCATCAAGTAAGAATGCATTATCTAACATTTAGTTCTATTTGTCTTTAGGATGTAGGAGTACGCATGGAGTTCAGTGTTAAAAGTGGTAGCCCAGAAAAACAACGCAGTGCATGCATTGTGGTGGGGGTTTTTGAACCACGCCGACTTTCTCCAGTAGCAGAACAGCTTGATAAAATCAGTGATGGCTACATCAGTTCACTATTGCGTCGCGGTGATCTAGAAGGAAAACCGGGCCAGATGCTGCTGTTGCATCAAGTTCCGGGAGTCTTGTCTGAACGAGTATTACTGGTTGGCTGTGGTAAAGAGCGTGAACTGGGTGAACGTCAATATAAAGAGATCATCCAAAAAACCATTAGCACTCTTAACGAAACTGGCTCAATGGAAGCGGTATGCTTCTTAACTGAGTTACACGTTAAAGGCCGCGACACCTACTGGAAAGTTCGTCAAGCCGTAGAAGCAACTAAAGATGGTTTGTATACCTTTGATCAATTTAAAAGTGTTAAGCCAGAAACTCGTCGCCCACTGCGTAAGCTGGTATTTAATGTTCCAACTCGCCGAGAATTAAGCTTAGGTGAACGAGCCATCAACCATGGTTTAGCGATTGCTTCTGGTGTGAAAGCCAGTAAAGATCTTGGTAATATGCCACCGAATATCGCCAACCCAGCCTATTTGGCTTCTCAAGCCCGTCGTTTAGCGGACGATTATCCGACCATCACCACCAAAATCATTGGTGAAGAAGAGATGGAAAAACTCGGTATGACGTCTTATTTAGCGGTAGGCCGAGGTTCGAAAAATGAATCCATGATGTCGGTGATCGAATATAAAGGACACGCAGACCCAACAGCAAAACCGATTGTGCTGGTTGGTAAAGGCTTAACCTTTGATTCAGGCGGTATCTCACTCAAACCAGGCGAAGCCATGGATGAGATGAAATACGACATGTGTGGCGCAGCTTCAGTGTTTGGTGCCATGAAGGCACTGGCAAAGCTGAATCTACCCATTAATGTGGTGGGTATTTTGGCTGGTTGTGAAAATATGCCTGGCAGTAATGCCTATCGCCCAGGCGATATCCTGACTACCATGTCAGGCCAAACCGTTGAAGTATTGAATACCGATGCTGAAGGGCGATTAGTACTGTGTGATGCTCTAACTTATGTTGAGCGTTTTGAACCCGATTGCGTCATTGATGTCGCAACCTTAACGGGAGCTTGCGTCATTGCTCTTGGTCATCACATCAGTGCCGTTATGTCGAACCATAACCCTCTGGCTCATGAGTTGATCAACGCCTCTGAGCAATCAAGTGATCGTGCTTGGCGTTTACCGCTAGCAGATGAATATCATGAACAATTAAAGAGCCCGTTTGCTGATATGGCTAATATCGGCGGTCGTCCAGGTGGTGCCATCACCGCAGGATGTTTCTTATCGAAGTTTACCAAGAAATATAACTGGGCACATATTGATGTGGCTGGTACAGCTTGGAAATCAGGAGCTGCCAAAGGTTCGACTGGACGTCCAGTCTCGATGTTAGTGCAATTTCTCCTCAATCGTAGTGGCCACGATAGCGAGGAATAAACCTCAAAAAGGGCCAAACGGCCCTTTTTTATTGCAATCAATGTGAGGTAACCAATGGCAACCGCAACCTTTTATTTAATTGCTAATGATAGCCCTCAAGCGACCATTACAGGATTTGAGCACTATATTGTTTACCTAGCGCACCATTTTGCTCGGCAAGGTGCCAAGGTGTACGTACATTGCCAAGACCAGCTTCACGCAGAACAGTTAGCGGAACGCTTTTGGCAAGTTGAGCCCACTCAGTTTATCGCTCATAACCTGATCGGTGAAGGTCCCAAATATGGCACTCCGATTGAGATTGGTTATCACGGAGTGAAGCCAAGCTACAACCGCCAATTGGTAATAAATCTGGCCGATAATCATACAACCTTTGCGAACGCCTTTAGAGAGGTGGTAGACTTCGTCCCCTGCGAAGAAAAAACCAAGCAGCTGGCACGTGAACGATATAAAATCTATCGTCAAGCAGGCTATCAGTTACAAACTGTCGAGCTACAGCATCCGTAGGTCAAACCTTATAGTTAAGGCGATCTTGACCAAGATCCTTCACTTATGAAGTTTGACTAAGATTAACCATTCACAGTATCCATTTAAGAGCATTATGGAAAAGACATATAACCCAACAGCAATCGAACAAGCTCTCTATCAGACTTGGGAAGAGAACGGCTACTTTAAGCCACACGGTGACACTTCAAAACCAGCGTACAGCATTATGATCCCGCCACCGAACGTCACTGGTAGCCTTCATATGGGTCACGCCTTCCAAGATACCATCATGGATACTTTGATCCGTTGCGAGCGCATGAAGGGTAAAAATACCTTATGGCAAGTTGGAACGGATCACGCCGGTATCGCTACCCAAATGGTCGTTGAACGCAAAATTGCTGCAGAAGAAGGCAAAACGAAGCATGATTATGGTCGTGAAGCGTTTATCGACAAGATTTGGGAGTGGAAGGCTGAATCTGGCGGTACGATTACTCAACAGCTACGTCGTCTAGGGGCTTCCGTCGATTGGGAGCGTGAACGCTTTACCATGGACGATGGCCTATCAAATGCCGTGCAAGAAGTGTTTGTTCGTTTGTATGAAGATGATTTGATCTATCGTGGCAAACGTCTTGTTAACTGGGATCCAAAACTGCACACCGCGATTTCCGATCTTGAAGTTGAAAATAAAGATATCAAAGGCCACATGTGGCATTTCCGCTATCCGTTAGCCGATGGTATTAAAACTGCGGACGGTAAAGATTATATCGTCGTCGCCACCACTCGTCCTGAAACCATGCTCGGTGATACTGGTGTCGCGGTTAACCCTGAAGATCCTCGTTACCAAGCATTGATCGGTAAAGAAATTTTACTCCCGATCGTTAATCGCCGCATTCCTATCGTTGCCGATGAGCACGCCGATATGGAAAAAGGCACGGGTTGTGTAAAAATCACTCCAGCTCATGACTTCAATGACTATGAAGTGGGTAAACGCCATCAATTACCGATGATCAACATTCTCACCTTTGATGCCAACATTCGTGATGCTGCCGAAGTGTTTAATAGTAATGGTGAAGCAAGTGATGTGTACAGCAGTGAGCTTCCAGAAAAATACCACGGTATGGAGCGTTTTGCCGCACGCAAAGCAATCGTTGCTGAATTTACCGAACTGGGCTTACTGGATGAAATCAAAGATCATGATCTGACCGTACCGTACGGTGATCGTGGTGGTGTCGTAATTGAACCGATGCTGACCGATCAATGGTATGTGCGCACAGCTCCATTAGCAAAAACAGCCGTCGAAGCCGTCGAAAACGGTGACATTCAGTTTGTGCCTAAGCAATACGAAAACATGTACTTCTCTTGGATGCGCGACGTACAAGATTGGTGTATTTCTCGTCAGCTCTGGTGGGGACATCGTATTCCGGCTTGGTATGATAATGATGGCAACGTTTATGTCGGTCGTGATGAACAAGAAGTCCGAACTAAACACAACCTTGCACCAGTCGTAGTGCTTAAGCAAGATAACGATGTGTTAGATACGTGGTTCTCCTCTGCTCTCTGGACGTTTGGTACACAAGGCTGGCCAGAAAATACCGATGCACTAAAAACCTTCCATCCATCAGATGTATTGGTGACAGGCTTTGACATTATTTTCTTCTGGGTAGCACGGATGATCATGATGACCATGCATTTCTGTAAAGATGAAAATGGCAAACCTCAAGTCCCATTTAAAACCGTTTATGTCACCGGCCTTATCCGTGATGAAAATGGCGATAAAATGTCAAAATCGAAAGGTAATGTCCTCGATCCTATCGATATGATCGATGGTATTGATCTAGAGTCATTAGTTGAGAAACGTTGTGGCAACATGATGCAGCCTCAACTTGCCGCTAAAATCGAGAAAAACACGCGTAAAACGTTTGAAAGCGGTATCGAACCTTATGGAACCGACGCACTGCGCTTCACGCTAGCAGCCATGGCTTCAACCGGTCGTGATATTAACTGGGATATGAAACGCTTAGAGGGCTACCGTAACTTCTGTAATAAGTTGTGGAATGCCAGCCGTTACGTGTTAATGAATACCGAAGCGCAAGACTGTGGGTTTACTGCTGGTGAGATCGAGTACTCACTGGCCGACAAGTGGATTGAATCCCAGTTTGAGCTAGCAGCCAAAGAGTTTAATAACCATATCAATAATTTCCGATTAGATATGGCTGCAAATACCTTATACGAGTTTATCTGGAACCAATTCTGTGACTGGTATCTAGAGCTAACCAAACCCATTCTTTGGAAAGGGTCTGAAGCTCAGCAACGCGGTACGCGTCGCACCCTTATTACCGTTCTCGAAAAAACACTGCGTTTGGCTCACCCGGTGATCCCTTATATTACCGAAACCATCTGGCAAAGCATCAAGCCTCTGGTTGACGGGGTTGAGGGCGAGACCATCATGCTCCAAGCACTACCTCAATATAATCCAGAGAACTTTAATCAACAGGCACTGGATGATATTGAATGGGTAAAAGCCTTTATTACCAGCATTCGTAACCTACGTGCTGAATATGACATTAATCCGGGCAAACCTTTATCGGTGATGTTAAAAGTTGCTAGCGAAGAAGATGCCGCACGCGTTGAAGCCAATAAACCTGTGCTGATTTCTCTCGCCAAACTTGAGTCCGTACGAGTGATTGAAAGCAATGAAGTAACGCCAGCTTGTGCTACCGCACTGGTCGGCAAATCGGAATTGATGATCCCGATGGCAGGATTGATTGATAAACAAGCTGAACTTGAGCGTCTAGCGAAAGAAATCGCCAAAACCGAAGGCGAGATCAAACGCATCGAAGGCAAACTGAGCAATCAAGGGTTTGTCGCTAAAGCCCCAGAAGCAGTGGTTGCTGTCGAGCGTGACAAACTCAATAGCTATCAAGAAACCCTAGTGAAGTTAATCGAACAAAAAGCCACTATCAGCGCTTTATAAATATCATCTTTACTTAACAAGAAAGGCAGCGATAGCGCTGCCTTTCTCTTTATACCCCGTGACTAAACCAACCTATTTTGCGACTTTCCAGCAATAAATGCCTCGATATTAGCGATTAGTATCGTCACCAGACGTTGAATGGCACTATCACTTCCCCAAGCAACATGTGGAGTAAGTAATAAATTCGGTAAGTCCATATTGGCAATCAGTGGATTCCCCATGTCAGCGGGCTCTTGAGTAAACACATCCACCCCAGCTCCAGCAATACGACGTTGCTTTAACGCATCCACCAGAGCCACTTCATCAATTAATCCCCCTCGACCGGTATTAATAACCAGCGCATTCGGTTTCATTAACGCCAACTCTGGCTGACTGATTAAATGGGTGGTCGCTGCCGTTAAAGGACAATGCAGTGTTAATACATCAGCCGTCGTTAATACCTGCTCAAAACGAACATACCCTTCACGGCAAGACTCAGCACCTTTGTGTTCTGCAAACATCACTTGCATCCCTAATGATTGAGCTAGGGCTGCCGTTGCTTTACCGAGCGATCCACCACCAATAATACCCATCACACTACCGGCAATATCACCAATCGGATGAGTAAAGAAACAGAACTGCTTATTGCGCTGCCACTCTCCGGCAGCAATATCTTGATGATACCCAAAGAGATTGCGCCTTAAAGCAAACATCATCGCAATAACATGTTCAGGGACCGATTGAGTCGCGTACCCCTGCACATTACACACCGCAATATTTAGCTCACGACACGCCGGTAAATCAACATTATTCGTACCTGTTGCAGAAATCGCGACTAACTTGAGTTTCGGCAGTTGAGCCAGTATCTCGCGAGTGAGTACCACTTTATTAGTGATCACGATATCAGCGTCACCGATACGCTCAAGTACCTGCTCAGGCGTCGTAAAATCATACTCTCGCCACTGGTGAGCAACGCTCAGATCGGGAAGATCAATATGACGAGGGATCGTCGCTCGATCCAAAAACACCATGTTAAGTAATGACATAAACCACTCCCTCAAATCACTTTAATCGCACATTGATTACTTCACTTCGTCTCGTTCAATCACATTAAGGACGAGGTAGAGTTTTATAATCCGGTAGTTTTCTTTCTGGATCAAAATGATCCAAGATCACCGCCTCAGCTTCGGGATAGAAATCACACGGTACAAAAATGGTTCGCAGCCAATGACTGCGTGGATGATAAAAACTGAGTTCTGCTGCGTGCAGGGCTAATCGATCAGAAAAAGCTAATGCCTCCGGAGAAGCATAAAACTCGTCACCGACTATCGGATGCCCAATCGCTAACATATGTACCCGTAACTGATGAGAACGCCCCGTGACAGGAAACAAACGAACAATCGTTGTCTGATCCTCTTGCTTAACCACCTGATACAAGGTTTTCGATGCTTTACCGTGCTCAAAACAGACTTTTTGTCGCGGACGATTCGGCCAATCGCAAATTAATGGTAAATCAACTTCACCTTGCTGCTGCTCAAGTTTGCCCCATACTCGCGCATAGTAGACTTTATGGGTTAATCGATACTGAAACTGCTTTTTCAGCGCCGCTTCCATGTATTTATTCTTAGCAAACAGCATTAAACCTGACGTCGACATATCTAAACGATGCACGACTTGGATTTCAGAATGCTCAGCCACCAAACGACTCCACATACTGTCATAATGCTCAATATGTTTGCCGGGCACAGAGAGTAATCCTGACGGTTTATTGACCGCCAAAATATACTCATCTTCATACACCACATCTATCCACGGATCGGTGGGGGGATGGTATTCAATCATCGCCATTATTATTGTCTCATCAGGAAAAAACGCCGCATTATATACTTAAATAGGGTCAAGTTGCAGATTGATAGTAAGAGGGATGATCGGCACTTTATGCATCGCTTGAGCTTAGTAACTCCACCGAAAACGTAACTAAAAGTTGACAGAATGTTAACCTATGATATTGATACGATATATTGACATAAGATCAATAATTCATATACCCACATCCCTTGGAGTTGCAGGTAGGCGGCAAGTGAGTTCATCCCCATG
>NZ_WXWK01000148.1:0-18349 GCF_009904835.1 Vibrio sp. V33_P6A3T137
CACTGTGAACATGAAAAACCGATGGCTTTTACTTAACCCAATCACTCAACGTGAAAGTAAGTGTATGTGCTTGGTTTTTTAAGGTTAGTGTTTCTTCGGTTAATGTTACATCATTCCAGTCGCTCAATGATTGAGAGACGAGTTGCTCGGTATCCATAACATCACCGATACACATTTTCATCGTCATGCCCATTCTTTCAATACGCAGTTTGTTATCTTTTAGCTCGGTTTGACCGAAAAAGTTGTTACAGCCGGCATTACCACTGGCCATCATTTTTTCGCCAAACTCGAGTCTTGGTGCGTCATAATGCTCATCCATGACCAACGGCTGCCCATCGATATGAGTCAGTTGCCAATGATGATGTTGCAGTACGTCGGCAGTAATCTCGGTTTTATCTTGGTAACCTGCACAAGCAGAGAGTAAGACAGGTAAGGATATTGCGGCAAGTAGGGCTTTTGAACTAAGCTTCATGTGAGAACTCCTAATCAACAATCGGACATCAAATAGCATCAGGACAACCTAATCACGTTAAGTTGATGAGATGATTGGCATAGAGTATAACGAGCCATGATTAAGTTGTGTTAGCGGACTGTCATGCCTAAAGCGTAGGCGATCATGAGATAATCGCTAACCGAATTGTTTATGGGGTCAGATAGGGCATAAAACAATGGAGTGGTTATGGAGCAATTGGAGTTTTTCCAGATCCCAAGCCCTTGTGTGGGTGTCTGTAGCGTGGATGAAAAAGGCTATTGTCAGGGCTGTATGCGTAAAAGAGAGGAACGCTTTACGTGGTTAGATATGACGCCAGCTCAGCAACTGCATGTCATTCATCTTTGTCGGCAACGTTATCGGCGTAAACAACGATCACAGCAAAATCAGGCCAATAAGAGGATGGAAATGGCTAACGAGGATCGACAAAACGAACTGTTCTAGTCGCTCGGTTTCGTACTTTTAAGCGAATGATACTCGATGAACGGCGGTAAAAAAGTGTCACATGAAATCCATTTCTAATCACACCATAGTTGGCAATACCCTAAGGACGACTAGCTGCACATCCAATCGAGTTCGACGTTTGGCCTTCGCATCGGTAGGGTATCAGCAATAAAGTGGTTCGCGAGAGTTGGACTATTTATTATCCCAGTTATCGCTAACCCATCCACCGGCATGCTCATCAAAATGCAAACCTGAGAAAATCCGTTTCGGTTCTTGTTTCGGTTGACTGGTTTTGTTGTGAATTAATGTATTGATGTATTGCGCCATAGGATCGGCATTGGTGGGAGAGGTGTTGCGTTTTGCAACTTCTTTAATCATTTGCAGACGCGAAGTTGCGCTAGAGCGTTTCATGGAATAGCCTCCTAATGTGATGAAGATTACATTACAAGGTACGACTTGGTTAAATATTAGTCAACAAGTTCTGCGAGTATTTTAACTAAAGTATGACGATGATTGATCTTACTCCTTGATAAATAAGTCGTTTCTCCATCACTATAACGCGCCCCTCTCCGCCGATGAGATTCCAGTGGAGAGGAGGAGATGTTACCGAGACTTAATGGAGTAAGCGATAAAGCAAAGCAGAGACTGCCATCATGCCAATGGCAAATACAAAGTAAGTGCTTAGGTGTTTTTTATAACCATTGAGAGCGTTAACACGATAGACGGCAATCATGGGCATGATAAATAAAATTAAGGCGATAACGGGCCCAGATAACGCTTCCATCATACCTAAAATACTTGGGTTGAGTATTGCCGCTGCCCAGATAGTCACAAATAGAAATCCTATTCCTAATTTATTCGCCTGAGCGTAATTGAGAGAGCTGTGCTTAGTCAGCAATCCATTTAGGCTCTCACGAGCCCCTAAAAAGTGCCCTAAGAACGAGGAAGTAATCGCAATAAAAGCCACCAGTGGCCCGAGCGTTGCAATAAACGGATTATCAGTCGCGTTTGCCAAGTAAGACAAAATAGATAAGTTTTGCGTCTTAGCGTCAAGGAGTTGCTCTGGGGATAGCGTTAGCACACATGAAAAAACAAACAGCAATACAAAAGCAATCAGCACTATGCTGGTGCGTTTTAGTATATGTTCACTTTTCTTTAAGGCTTGTTGCTGGTAATAGCGTCGCTGCTTATGAGCAAAACTAGAAATAGCTGCAGCATAACTGAATGAAAAAACAATCACCGGCACTGATAGCCAAGCGGTATGAATAAACTCCCCAGCACTCGGCAAAGCAAGAGAAGGCAGATGCCAGCGTGGAATTAAATAGAGTGATAGAGCGGCTAAAATGGCCGCGAGAGGATAAACCATGACGGCGAATGCGCGTAACATGATTTTTTCACCGCCGAGCATAATCGCAATCAACCCACTGACTAGAACACCGGACAGTAACCAACGAGGCAGAGCGCTGAGCTGTGCTTGGTTAACCCAGAAACTATCAACGGTATTGGTCAGTCCTACGCCATAAATCAATAAGATAGGGAAAATAGACAGAAAGTATAACCATGCAATGGCTCTGCCAGCCGTGACTCCAAAGTGTTCTTCAACCACATCCGTAAAGTCACTGTTAGGATGAGCAGAAGATAAGACGAATCTTGCTAGGCCGCGATGAGAGTAGTACGTCATTGGGTAGGCGAGAAGCGCCATAATCAATAACGGCCAAAACCCACCAAGCCCTAGATTAATGGGTAAAAAAAGAATGCCGGCACCGACGGCGGTACCAAATAAGCTGAGTGACCAATAAGTGTCATGTCGGTTCCAAGCGGTCTTTTCTGGAGTGATGCTAAAATGCAATGCTTCTTGGGAGTCTTTCACTGAAATTAGAGCCATATAGAAATGATAATGTGGTAAAACTTACCACATTTAGTGGATGAAGGCTTTTTGTGGTAGTGGTCACATTCACTGATTAACCCTCAGTTGTCGGCCCAATGGAACTATGTAAAAGTGAAAATATTGGTTTTTTATTCCGATTTTAATGTTTTTATTGGTTTTTAATTTCTATTTTAAGTTAATTTTTAGAGTTGTATGAATTTGAGAACGGCTGTTCTTGATGATTCAGATATCGAATCAATTTCTATTTATGTGTCGCTTGCAGATGGGTTGTTAACACGTTATAGCAAAGCTAAATCATTGATATTTAGTCGATGAAGAGTGGTTTTATTTTTACATTTGGCGCACAATCTGTTCACTCTTTCCTGCCTTTGTGTGACCTTACCATGATGGTTAAATTTCGCGCTGAATCGATTTTTGTATTAACAACATTGCTCGCTGCTGCGGGTTGGGTGTTTTCAAAACAAGCCATTGAAGAATTACCACCGTTTGGCTTTATTGGCTTGCGATTTATTACCGCCTCTCTGATTTTACTGCCGTTTTGTTTCCCAGCTTTAAAAAAAGCCTCTCGACAAGATTGTCTGCGCGCAATGGGGGTCGGCGTCTTTTTAGGGGGTTCGCTTTTTTGCTGGATACATGCGATTTCATTAAGTCCCACCTTGGGCGAAGGTGCATTCATCATGAGTTTGTCGATGCTATTTGTGCCTTTACTTGCTTGGCCGCTCCACGGTAATCGACCGAATCGAGCTTTTTGGCTGGCTTTTCCAATTGCAGTATTAGGATTGTTTTTGCTCTCTTGGAATGGCGCTTGGCAAATTGCGGTCAATCAGTTGTGGTTTTTAGCGGCGGCGATGGGGCTGGCATTACATTTTAACTTCAATAGTCAATACTCCGCAAAATTGCCCGCAATGTTATTAACCACATTACAGCTTTTTACTGTCGGTTGTTTGGGGGTAGTGCTCTGTTGGTTATTTGAACGCTGGCCAGAATCGGTAAGTATTATGACTTGGAAGTGGTTTGCATTGAGCGTGTTATTGGCCACGAGCTTGCGATATCTGATGCAAACTATTGGTCAAAAGCATGCTAATCCGACCAATGCGGCTTTATTAATGTTATTGGAACCGGTGTGGACATTGATTCTTAGTATGCTGGTTTATGCGGAAACCATGCCTTTGAATAAAATCCTTGGTTGTGCTTTGTTGCTTTCGGCGTTAGCACTGTATCGCTTAGGGATCCTGCGTTGGCGATAATAAACGCGACAATTAAGTCATCATTGATAGAAAAAAGAGACAAAAAAGCCGACCAATATACGGGTCGGCTTTTTAGTGTTTAAGCAATCGTTAATGATTAAGACGCTTGGACAGGTTGTGTTTCAGCTTCTGGCTCATGAGTTTGTTTCATGAGTCGACTGGTGATGGTACCCGCTGTCATTGATCCCGATACATTAAGTGCAGTACGTGCCATATCAATCAACGGTTCAATCGAGATAAGCAGTGCTGCGATTGTCACAGGTAACCCCATCGCTGGAAGTACAATCAGCGCGGCAAACGTTGCGCCACCACCAATCCCAGCAATACCAAACGAGCTAATGGTGATCATGGCAATCAATGACAAGATGAAATGGATATCCAGCGGGTTGATCCCCATTGATGGAGCAACCATCACCGCTAGCATTGCAGGATAAATTCCGGCACAGCCATTTTGTCCAATTGTTGCTCCAAATGAGGCTGACAAGTTAGCAATCACTGGTGGTACATTAAGCTTAGTGATCTGAGCTTCGACGTTTAATGGAATGGTGGCCGCTGAGCTACGTGAAGTAAACGCAAAAGTCAGTACTGGCCAAATTTTTTGGAAATAGGTTTTAGGGTTAACGCCAACCAAGGCAACCAATAAACCATGCACAACAAACATCAAAGCAATCGCGAGGTAAGAAGCGACGATAAAGCCGAGCAAGTTTAAAATATCGCTCGCGCTTGATGTTGCAACCATTCTCGCCATCAGTGCGGCAATACCGTAAGGTGTAAGGGCGATGATCATTTTAACCAAGCGCATCACAATGGATTGCAGCGCATCAACAAAGAGGCGAATAGGCGCTTCAAGCTGTTCTTTCTCTTGCATCACTTTACGTGCAGCAATACCAACTAAGATACCGAAAATAACCACTGCGATAATTGAAGATGAACGGGCGCCAGTCAGATCAGCAAAAGGATTTGATGGAATAAAACCGATCAGCATTTGCGGAATGGTTAAGTTAGCAACGGTTGATGCGCGGGATTCAAGTTGTCCCATTCGAGCCACTTCACGTGTGCCTTCGGTTAGCCCTTCAGCGGTTAAGCCAAACGCATGAGTGATCAAAATACCAATCAAAGCGGCAATCGCTGTTGTGAACAGCAAAATTGAGATGGTGAGAAAAGAGATTTTACCCAATGAACCGCTGTTATCCAGTTTCACCACGGCAGAAATCATCGATACTAATACTAATGGCATGATAACCATTTTCAGTAGTTCGACATAGCCGCTACCAACAATCGAAATCCATGAGAGCACATCGCGGATAACGGGACTACCTTGGTTAAAAATAAGCTGAAGCGCGAGTCCAAAGACACTACCAAGCACTAGACCTAATAGAACTAAGCGCGATAATGAATGGCTTTTTTTCTGTTGACCAAACAGGAACAGCAAAATACCGACAAATACCGCAAGCATAGCGATAGCTGCAACTGACATAATAGACATCCTTAACAGGGGTAAAACAACACTTAATTTAACCGTGCAGAAAGTTAAGTCCATTAACGTTATCTGGTAGCGTCATCCATTGCATTTAAGCTGCTACAGCTCTGCGCCGATAAATGGTGTAGGTATAGGGGTAATAAGACAGGCTGAGAATAGCGTGATCTAAATCAACCTTAAAAGACCAAAACGGCATAATGTAGAACAAATAGTTATTGAGCGCTTTATTTGGCTGTATTGGCATCGGTGTGGTGATTAAGTGGTCGGTTTATTGGTATTTTTTGATCAGATCATGCATCGCTACGGAGGGTAAAACGGTAACTCGTTTGGTTGATTGATCAAATAAAGCGTACAAGAGTGCTTGAGCGACCTTATCGGCGTCAATCGGGATCAGGTTTTTTAGGCGACCAAATAGAAAAAATTGTCCTAATTTCATGATTCGTTGTAGCCAAATTTCATCATTTCTCGGCTGTTCACGTTGGCCGACTAACGGACCTGGACGAACAAACACCAGATGATCAAACCCAAGCCGACGAATGGTTTCTTCCATGCGTCCTTTGCAGCGTAAGTAATGGGAGCGGGCACTGGGATTGGCTCCGTAGCTAGAGACAATCGCAAGCCGAGTCACGCCCAAGATTTTCATACTGTGCGCCACCTGACAAACCAATTCAAAATCCACTTTCTCCAAAGCGTGTTTAGAGCCGGCTTGCTTAAGCGTTGTGCCGAGCGCGATAATGCCATACTGAGGGCGAGGCTGCTGCTCAGGCCAGTGGGTAATACTGAGTTCAGAATCAATCAACTCCGTTAATTTAGGATGAGGCAGCGATAAACTCCGTCGATTCAATGCATAGATATGTTGGATGGCAGGTTCAGCTAATAAGCGTCGTAATACGCAAGTGCCGACTAAGCCGGTGGCGCCTGCAATCATGATCACCGGGTCTTGAGTTATGTTATTCATACTGATTCCTAAAATTCGTCGCTATCCAAAGTGTGTATCCCCTTCGTGCTTGAAACTGCAACGCCAAGTCGTTTGGGTGTATGCTGATCATATCAAGTGGTTGACTATCAGCACGAATAACCCAACTCTAGTGCATTAGCAATATTTAGTGTTAGAATTCGGGGAGTTAAATCCGTTTGTGATGCTTACTTGCAGGTTATTCAGCGTTCGGGTTTTGATAAGTGAGATCCTCTCTACATAAATTGGCTAAACAATTCTTTACCATACCCGCTGTGCAATAAAGGAGTAGCGCATGACGACATCCCTCTTTCGACGATCTTTTCTTTTCGATAGTTTGGATATTGACCAGCCGATGGTCAGCGAAGAAATCACCACTCAAGCCGGCGTCCGACTTAAACTGTGGCAACGTGGTGTTCTTGAAGTATTACCAGCACACTATTCTGCGGATAGTAAAAATATCGTCATATCCTGTGGTGTGCATGGTGATGAAACCGCGCCAATGGAGCTGGTCGATAAAATTATTGATGATATCGTCAGCGGATTTCAACGTGTGCAGCAGCGCTGTTTATTTATTGTCGCTCATCCACAAGCCACTTTGCGCCATACCCGTTTTATAGAAGAAAATCTCAACCGATTATTTGATGATAAGCCTCATGCTGCGAGTTTAGAAGCGGATATCGCTACCAACTTAAAAGCGCAGGTCAGCCAGTTTTTTAATAAAACGGCACCAGAGACTCGCTGGCATCTCGATTTACACTGTGCGATTCGTTTGTCAAAGCATTATTCATTTGCTGTCAGCCCGAAAACTCGTCATCCAGTCCGTAGTCGTGCTTTGATGGCATTTATCGAGAGCGCACACATTGAAGCCGTCATGCTTTCTAATGCTCCTGCAAGTACCTTTAGCTGGTTCAGTGCCGAGCATTTTGCTGCGCAAGCGATGACCGTTGAACTCGGTCAAGTGGCAAAACTGGGTGAAAATGATTTGGCACGCCTTGCCGCATTTGATCTCGCATTACGCGATTTAATCGCGGCAGAGCAGTCGGAACATTTAGCCAAGAAAACCATCATGTATCGAGTGAGTCGAACGATTGTTCGCTTACACGAAGATTTTGATTTTCGCTTTGGTGACGATGTAGAAAACTTTACCTCTTTTATGCATGGGGAAGTATTTGGCCATGATGGCGATAAACCCTTAATGGCGAAGAATGAAGGGGAGGAGATCGTGTTTCCCAACCGCAAGGTGGCGATTGGTCAACGTGCGGCCTTAATGGTCTGCAAGGTAGATACTCGATATGAAGATGATCAATTGGTTTATGATTAAGTAAAGCACTTGAGCTTCAATGGGGTTAACGATAAGGTTAGCCCCATTATTTTTTTATGCTATTAGGCCGATGAACTTCAACCAATTAATTGCCAACAAACAGCGCCGCTGGCGATGGGTGATTGGTAGTTTTACTTGCCTGTTATTCATATTAAGTGCGACTTATTTAATGGTCGGTGAGCGTTTTATCGGGCTGGATTCAGATTGGACGATTCTTGAACAACAATTGGTCTTAGAGTTACGCCTACCTCGATTACTGGCGGCTATCATTATCGGTAGCGCACTGGCCTTGTCGGGAGCTACGTTACAGGTACTATTGGGTAACGTATTAGCCGAACCGGGAATCTTGGGGATTTCTGGTGGTGCCAGTGTGGCGATGGTGATTGTCTTATTCTTTTTTCCTACCTTTGCTACGCCATCGCTGTTTATGTTAGCTGCCGTGATGGGCGCGCTAGTTTTTACCTTTCTTTTGGTATCGATTGCTAAGTTGACGAGTTTAACCACTACGCGTCTTTTGCTGGTTGGGGTTGCTTTAGGCATCCTGTCCGGCTCGATAGTGACATGGGCTTTTTATTTTAGTGATAACTTGAGTCTAAGGCAGCTGATGTATTGGCTGATGGGCAGTTTAAGTGGTGTCAGTTGGTATCAACATGCTCTGTCTCTTTTGGCGTTACCCGTTATTATCTGGTTACTGTTTCAAGGACGATCTCTTGATCAATTGATGCTAGGTGAAACTCATGCCAAACAACTCGGATTAGACGTAATAGCAATACGTTGGAAATTGATTGTTGCTATCTCATTATTAGTTGGTGTGAGTGTTGCTTTAGCTGGCATCATTGGCTTCATTGGTTTGGTTATTCCACATTTGTTGCGTCTTGTATTGGGGAGTGAGCATCGTATGTTGTTGCCTGCTTGCGCTGTGTGTGGTGCTCTGCTGCTGGTGGCGGCTGATATGTTGGCAAGGCTTGCTCTTACGTCCGCCGAATTGCCTGTTGGTGTGGTGACGACAACCATTGGAGCCCCAATCTTTATTTGGATGCTGGTGAGAAGTCATGATAAACGTTAGTCATTTACACGTTGGGCAACGTTTACTGCCGCTTTCTTTTCAATCGGTAGCCGGAGAAGTGCTGCATGTGATTGGTCCTAATGGGAGTGGTAAAAGTACTTTATTAGCAGCGATAGCGGGGATCATCACTAGCCAAGGTTCGGTGCAGTTAGACGATGTCGATTTATTGTCACTCTCATTACCCGCACAAGCTCAGGTTCGTGCCTACTTATCGCAAAGTGATAAACCTGCTTTTTATCTTGATGTGTTTCAATATTTAGAGTTATCCCTTCCCCAAGAGGTCAGTTATCAGGAACCTCGAGTCAGCGAAGTACTGCAAGAATTGGTCACACTGCTGGGTTTACAAAATAAGCTCTATCGTTCTATCCACCATTTATCGGGTGGAGAGTGGCAGAGGGTACGTTTAGCGGGTAGCTGCCTACAAATTTGGCCGACATTAAATCCATTTGGCCGATTACTGATCCTCGATGAACCTGCGGCTCCGTTAGATATTGCGCAAGAGCGACTGTTGTACGATCTCATTCAGCGTATTGCCAGTGATGGCATCACGGTCATTATGGCTAACCATGATTTAAATCGTTCGTTGCGTTATGCCGATAGGGTATTGCTATTGGATAATGGGGTCATGCATTCATTGGGTGAACCTCGACAAGTGTTAACAGCCGAGCATATCCAACACGTTTTTCATACCGCCGTTCAACAAGTGGAGATTGCAGGGCAGCCTTATTTAGTCTTTGATTGATGGTGGTGCATCAAGCACCATCGTGGTTCAATAATGATTAGCCTTTGGCAATGGTGCTTTATAAAAATCCTTTATAAACAATAAGATGGTTGATTGTAAAAACTTGGCATGCCAATCGCATTAAACGTATTGATACATTCTCGTTCTTGTTAGACTTTGATAGTCTTTAGCCACCTTGCCCTTAAGGTGGCTTTTTTTATTCTTTTCCCTGCCTATTCTTGCTTATTCCATCGATGGGGAGTCATTGATGAGAATGAATGATGTTGCAGTTCACATTTTGATACAAATTGTGAACTAAGTGTGAACAATGAAAATTGATCGCTTTTTGAATCACGTTCATAATCTGTTTCCCATTCAAGTATGGTTTGATTATGACAACATCAGAAAGAAAGCTTCGTGAGCGACAAGAAAGAGAACAACTGTTCTTAATGACCGCTTGCGACATGATTGAGCAAGATGGATTCTTGAATTTACACATGGCGAAATTGGCTAAGCAATGTCAATACGCGACGGGGACGCTCTATCAACATTTTGCAAGCCGAGAGGATTTATTGGCCGCTATTGTCGGCTTAAAGGCAGCGGATAGAACCGAACGTTTTGAATGTATTGCTCAATTGGAGGTCAGCGGGCGCGATAAAATGTTGGCTTTAGCGATTGCCGATCGTTTATTTCAGCAGCGTTATCCGCAACATGCCAAATTAGAACAATACGTTTTTACGGAAGCAGTATGGGAAAATGTCTCTGTCGCTCATAAGCAGAAAATTTTCCAATCCTGTAAACCAATTGGCGAGATCGTCAGTAGAATAACCCAAGATGCGCTTGATTGCGGTGAGCTGCCTGATTATGGCTATCACGCAATGGATCTCTCTTTAGCGCCTTGGGCGCAGTGTCAAGGCCACCATGCTTTGGTTAATGCCGATGGCTTACTAGAGGCATTAGCGGTATCACCTAATTCGATGCAACTTTATCGTAACATCACGATGCTACTTAATGGGATGGAGTGGCAGCCCTTATTATCACTGGAGGATAACGTTATTTTACAAAAAGTAACGGCATTGAAAATCGAACTAGAAAAGTATCCTGCTTTTCACTAACCCTTTTTATTTTTAGGATCAACCAGCAAGGAGTTTTCATGTTAAAACGCATGATCCTGATGTTAATCGTCAGTACGCTGATTTTTGGTGGCATTTTTGCCTACAAAGCGGTCGGCAACCATTTTATGAATCAATTTTTCGATAACATGCCGATTCCACCGGTAACCGTGACGGCTAGCGAAGTCACCACCGATGAATGGCAGCCCTTTGTCAGTGCAATTGGTAGTTTTGTCGCCGTTAATAGCACCGATTTAACCACTGAAGCGAGTGGTATCATCAACGGTATCCATTTTGCTAACGGTAGTAATATCAAAAAAGGGACGCTACTTGTCACTTTGGATGATTCGGTCGATAGAGCGGAGCTAAAAAGATTACAAGCGGTGGAAGAGTTAGCCAATATCGAGTTGACGCGTTATCAGCGTCTGTTCCGCGAGAAAAATGTCTCTGAGTCAGAGCTACGTCGCAGTGAGAGTGAAGCCAAGCAAGCGTCTGCCGCAGTAGAAAGCCAACGAGCTCGGATCGCGCAAAAGACCATTCTTGCCCCTTTTGATGGTATTGCTGGATTGCGCCAAGTCAGCTTGGGTCAGCTACTGTCTCCGGGTAGTGTCGTTGTCTCATTACAATCATTTGCCCCAATTTATCTCAACTTCACTTTACCCGAGCAGCAGTTGGCTAATATTCGTCTAGGAGAAAGCGTGCAAGTCAACGTTGATTCCGTTGCTGGCCGAGTTTTCACCGGGAAAATTACTGCTATAGCGCCTTCAGTTCGCGAAGCAAGTCGAAGTATTGAAGTACAAGCCACTCTGGATAACCAAGATCTCGCATTGCGTCCGGGTATGTTTGCTCGCGTGCAATTGGATACGGGGAAACCACGTTCAGTTAGCTTAATTCCGCAAACCGCGATTCAGTTTAACCCTTATGGTAACTCAGTATTTGTGATTGAAGAGCAAGATGACAAGTTAGTGGTACAACAACGGTTTGTGCAAACGGGTGAGCGTCGTGGCGATCTGATTGCGGTGGAACAAGGCTTAGAGGTTGGCGATCGGATTGTAACCTCCGGCTTACTCAAGTTACGTAATGGGTCACAAATCATAATTAGTGACAATCCGCGTGTTCAACCGAGTGCGGAAGTGAACCCATCACCCGCGAATCAGTAGGAGTATTCATGCGTTTTACTGATGTTTTTATTAAAAAACCGATCTTAGCATCGGTGGTGAGCTTATTCATTATCTTACTTGGTTTACGAGCCATTATGGATATGAATGTTCGCCAATTCCCTGAGATCCAAAATGCGGTGATCAGTGTCAGTACCACTTATGTCGGAGCTGATGCGGATCTTATCCAAGGTTTTATCACCACACCATTAGAGCGGGAAATTGCCGCAGCAGAAGGGATTGATTATTTAGTCTCTACGTCGGTCGCGGGTAATAGTACCATCGAAGCGTATTTACGCCTCGATTACGATCCTAACCAAGCGTTGACGCAAATTGCTGCTCAGGTGAATAAGGTTCGCTCAGAGTTACCGGAAAACGCTCGTGAACCGGTGGTGACCTTAAAAGTCGGCGAAAGTGTCGCGGCGATGTATTTGGCGTTCTACTCAGAAGTATTGGGTGATAACCAAATCACCGATTACTTAGTTCGAGTTGTAGAACCTCAGCTATCGACCATTCCTGGCGTGCAACGAGCGGAAATTCTTGGTGCACGTACGTTTGCTATGCGAGTCTGGCTAGATTCAGTCAAAATGGCCGCGTATGGTTTAACGGGGAGCGATGTCGCGACGGCGTTACGCAGTAACAACGTATTAGCGGCGTTAGGTCGTACTAAAGGGCAGATGGTCGCGATTGACTTAACGGCGGCGACTGATTTACGCGATGTTGAAGAATTTAAACAACTGGTGGTCAGCAGTGACGGTCAAAGCGTTGTTCGTTTAGCCGATGTTGCAGAGGTTGAATTAGGCGCTGAGAACTACGAGAGTTCGGTGAGCTTTAATGGCTTAGCTGCAACCTTTATTGGTATCGAAGTCTCTCCGGATGCGAATGCGTTGGATGTGATCGCAGATGTTCGTCAAGTGTGGGATCAAGATATTATTCCTCAGCTGCCTCAAGGACTTTCTGCGTACATCGCTTATGACTCGACGGAATATATCGAAAATGCCATTGATGAAGTAGTGATGTCGATTATTTTGGCGTTGGCAATCGTTGTTTTCGTTATTTATGCGTTTTTAGGCTCGTTTCGCTCGGTTATCATCCCTGCGGTGGCGATACCTGTATCGTTGATTGGTACTTTTTTCTTGATGTGGTTGTTAGGTTTCTCTATCAACTTACTGACGCTACTGGCGATGGTACTGGCGATTGGGGTTGTGGTCGATGATGCGATCATCATGCTCGAAAACATTCACCGTCATATTGAAGAAGGTAAAAGTCGTATTGATGCGGCGATCCAAGGGGCGCGTGAGCTTGCATGGCCAATCATTACCATGTCAACGACCTTGGTTGCGGTTTTTCTACCGATCGGTTTTGTTGGTGGTTTGACGGGCGTATTATTCGTTGAATTTGCGTTTACTCTTGCAGCATCGGTTATTCTATCGGGTATTGTTGCGTTAACGTTATCGCCAGTAATGTGTGCTTATATTCTTAAGCCACACAGCAGCGATAACAAAAAAGAGAAATCGCTTGAGCAGTGGTTAGATAAGCAGTTTGACCGATTACATCATTCGTACCAACGCACGCTGCACAGCTTACTGGATAGTAAGAGTGTCGTGTTAACCTTTGGTGCGATTGTACTGGTTTCTTGTTACTTCTTATTTATCACCAGTCCTTCAGAGTTAGAGCCACCAGAAGACCAAGGTTTCGTCTTCTCTATTTTGGAAAGCGATAGCTATCATACGCTGGATGCGTTAACACAAAATACTCAAGAACTGGATAATTTGGTTGATGATGTCGAGGAAATTGAAAATGTCTTCATCATTAATGGGTTAGGTGGAACCAATAAAGCGATTGCCGGTATTGTGTTAGCGCCTTGGGAGCGTCGTGATAGGCTCACTCATGATGTGCTGGCTAAAGACATTCAGCCTTTTCTTGCTCAGCAACCCGCGCTTAATAGTTTTGCTTTAGTGCCACCGTCACTGCCCTCTCCTGGTGGTGGTACACCGGTTGAATTTATTATCGGCTCAACTCAACCTTTTGAAGCACTGCAAGAGGTGGTACAAGAGATCTTAGGCCGAGCAATGGCGAGCGGACGCTTTATCTTTGTTGACAGCGATTTGAAAATTAATCGTCCTCGACAAACCGTCGAAGTGGATCGTGAAAAAGCGGCGCTGATGGGCGTGTCGATGCAGCAAATTGCCGCTGACTTAGGCAGTCTGCTGTCTGGCGCTGATACTGGACGCTTCTCACTGGATAACCGCTCTTATCGCGTGATTCCACAGGTTGAGCGCAGCGAACGTCTTAATCCAGAGCAGTTGACTAATTATTATACCCGCAACCAACAAGGGGAGTTAGTGCCACTGTCTGCCTTAGTAACGCTGAGTGAATCGGTTCAGCCACAAGCTCTACGTGGATTCCAACAGCTTAATGCGGTGAAAATTTCTGGTGTGCCACGTCCGGGTGTTCCACTCGGTGAAGCGTTAGCCGTACTTGATAATATTGCGGCAGAAGTTATGCCTGCTGGGTTTAGCGTCGATTATTCCGGACAATCTCGTCAATATAAGAGTGAGGGGCAGCAACTGGTTGTGACGTTCTTCTTTGCATTGATTGTGATTTTCTTGATCCTTGCCGCTCAGTTTGAGTCATTTAAGAACGCGATCATTATCATGGTTACCGTACCGATGAGTGTGTGTGGCGCATTGATTTTTACCAGCCTCGGTTTCACTAGCATCAACATCTATACCCAAGTGGGTTTGTTGACGCTGGTCGGATTGATCGCTAAACACGGTATCTTGATTGTGGAATTTGCCAATCAATTACAAATGGATGGTAAGAGTAAGCGCGATGCGATTGAAGAAGCCACTGCGATTCGTCTACGACCTATTTTGATGACGACCGCGGCAACCGTATTGGCAATGATCCCACTATTAATTGCGACCGGTGCTGGTGCTGGCTCTCGTTACGCGATGGGCTTAGTGATTGCTAGTGGCATGTCGATTGGTACGCTGTTTACCTTATTTGTTGTTCCGGCCATGTATTTACTGTTGGCTAAAGATTTACACCAAGGTCAAGTTGAGTCAGAGGCCTCAGCATAAGGCGATGGTGATTAATTCAGTCTAATAAAATGGCCGTCTCGTTAAAGAGACGGCCATTTTTATATTGGATAGCCTTAGACAACACAATGATCGAATCAGTTTACGATTGGGTTAGCGCGGCTAAGTTCGCGGGACGATAATAGACCGATTTTAGCACCTTACCTTGACGAATGGTTTTGCCTTCCATCACGACATCCTTAGCACATTTAGCAATGATGTAATCGCCTTTTTGTACTGCCGTCAGCGGGATATTTTGTTTGGCGTAAAACGCTTCAGTATCGATAAACTCTTGCTCGTTACGACAGACTTTGCTCATGTTTGAGGCATGCACTTCATCCCAGCAGGGAAGAAAATCTATCCCACGATTAACGGCAACATTTAACAGCAAATCAATAAGATAACTGATTGTTAGGTTGTCGGTAATCTGAGTGTGCCCCAAATGTACCAGGCGTCCCATTAAGACATAGACGCTATCAACAATCGCATCGGCTTGCTCGGTTGTACAGTCAGCTTCTGCCAGCTCAGTCAGCTCTTCAATAATTAAAGACGTATGCAGGGTATCGGCTTGGCTATCTAAGCTCGATGGATCAGCGACAGGGAGATCAAACGTATGACGAAATTCGCTAATATCACGATAGAGGTGTTGGTAGATATCTTCAGTCAACTTAGATAAATGCATGGTTTAGTCCGTGGTTGAAATAGTTTAAAGAGTGTATAGATAGGCGTTAATGGCAGCCGTTTAATCACCCACTTGGTTAATACCGTGGTGATTGTTGCTTCTCGTAAACGAACGACAATATCGGTCGATAGGAGAGCGAATAGTATTGGTTTAGCGCTTAGCGTTGAGGCATAAAAAGAGACAAGACGCGATCAGCGCCTTGTCTATGATCACTGGGATTATAGGTATAGCTTAGCCAGTTCAGAAGATTCCATCTCTTTACCGTCTAGTGTGGCATTCCAGTTTGGCCCAATTAGCACGCCGTCTTCGGCTAAAGTGATTAACCAATCTTCGACAAAGATATCCAGAGGGATCTCAAGCACTTCAAAATCAGACCACTCTTCAACGTTATGCAGTTGAGCATCTTCTTTTGAAGACCAAAAAGGCATCACTTCACTGTCTTCAAACTCAGTCGATTCACAAGAAAGCCAGCCTTCTTCATTGCGTAGTCCCCATACCAATTTGTTTTCTTGGGACTCTTTGATGAAAAGATCCAGGTTCGCTTGAATATCTGCTGTTAATTTGCTCATTTTATTCTCTCACTAAGAATGATGCGACTAGAGTAGCATTTTCAAGGCATAAATCCCATTAAGATTTCGATAATATCCGGTCACTGGCGAAGAGTCATTCGTCGCTTTTCTCGCTCCTATTGATTAAATAAATAAGGGAAAAGCGCCTTGCGTTCAGCGGGAGAGAGCTGACTAACACGTTGAATATTTATCTCAGGAATCGCTTCTGGGTTCGGATAATGTTTCAGTACTCTTTCCATGCTTTGTTCACGGATTAAATGAAAGATAGGATAGGGTGAACGGTTAGTTAAGTTCTCATCATCTTCTGGGCAGGTTCCAGCAAAACAATAATCAGGATGAAAGGTCGCGACTTGGAAAATGCCTTCCCAGTCTTGCTGACGAATCAAGGCTTCAACCCAATCGATAAAAAAGTTGTAGTCCATAAAGTCATCTAACATATTAGGGACCACTACTAAGGTTGTCTCTAGCTCTTGTGCTTCTTTCGTATCCAGTTCGAGTAATTGATCAAGAATATCTTGTAGCAGCGCTTCTTCACGGCTCGCTTGACTAACGAAAATTTTAATCTGGTGATTGCGTTGAGGTTTTGCAGCAAATGGACATAAGTTTAAACCAATCACGACGTCATTGAGCCATTGATTGACATGTTCGGTAATCGTTGAGGGACTAAGTGTTGACATAATGGTTGAGCACATTGATTAATACCCCTTTACCACTTGAAATCGCAGCAGTGTTGGCGAGCTTCGTCTATTCCCATCAGCATCGCTGATTGATGCTGACTGGAATTGATTCACTGATCGCCTACCTATTGTTCCAAGTCGTTTGGGTATAGTGATGAATAAGCGTCTTAGCAGCGTAATACTACTCAGACATAGAGTAATATCAGATTGTATCGGTTACTTACTGTTGATCGCCACTTTTTCTTGCTTTGGGTATAGCTGCCAGCAAAGTAAGAATAAAATCAAATAACACACCGTGCCACCAAGAGTAACCATTACCCAGCCTCCCTGTTGCCAGCAATAGAGCAGGTAAAATCCGCCCAGACTACCTCCTACGTAGTAATGTACTAGGTACAGTGCGGTCGCGGTTGCTTTGGCTTGAACCGCTTTTTGACTGACCCAAGCATAAGCTAAGGTATGAGTGAAAAAAGCGCCAAAGCTTATCAAAAGTAAACCAAACACCATAAACCATAATGATTCGACGGCGGCCAGCCACATTCCGGCCATACTGACCATGGCACCAAGAATCATCCCGGCGACAGGATGATAATGCGATGTCCAGCGGTTTGTGAGTCGTGAGCTGATGGTGCCAGCGAGATAACAAAGAAAGATTAATGAGGCAATGCCAACGGGTAGCGCATACGGATCTGCGACTAAGCGAAAACCCATTACCGAATAGAGATTAACGAACAAAGCAAAGTTGGTGCCACCGATGAGCATGGCTAACCATAAGTTACGTTGTCTTAGATGAGATATGAGTGCTTGATTATGTTGTAAAAAACGCCCACGTTGTGGCGTAAAATGGTGTTGTACGGGCAAAGAAAAATAAACAATCAATGCGCCAAATAAAGTAAAGATAGCCATAGCAACGACGGCCGTTTGCCAGCCAAAAGCATCCGTTAACAACCCGCCAGCAATACGACCACTGATCCCCCCAAGTGAATTGGCGGCGATATATCCACCAATCGCTTTGTTAAACGCTTGTGGCGATAATTCTTCGACCATATAAGCCACCGCAACAGACGCAAAAGCGGCTAGGGCAATCCCCATCAAAGCTCGACTGATGATCAGTACCCATAATTGATCGCTCAATAGAGTGAGTAATCCAAACCATGGCATGGCAAACAGCCCGAGCAGCATCACCCCGCGACGGCCAAAAACTTCAGAACTGATCGCCCAAGGCACTAAGCTTACCGATAATGCTAACGTTGAGGCAGCAAACAGCCAGTTAATTTGTGTTTCTGACACCGCAAAGTGTTGAGCCAGATAAGGCAGCATTGGTTGGAAAAGATACAAGTTACAGAAGATCAAAAAAGATCCAAGTGCAAGAGCAAACGTAACTCGGCGATAGGCTGGGCTGTGTTGTTCAATCATACGTTTTATTGACCAGGTGAAGTCGTTAGGGAAGCTTAATG
>NZ_WXWK01000006.1:0-17829 GCF_009904835.1 Vibrio sp. V33_P6A3T137
ATTATTAGATATCAGATGGTTAACATGGCTAAAGCTGTGCCTGGCATCTACCCCAACCAACTGAGCTTCACAACGTGTGCTCACTCTATTATTCACGTAATTTTGGGGTTCTGGTTGGAGTCGGCGGGAACAATCCCTAAGCGCATTACTCACTTGCAGGAAGAGGCGATACACCATGTCTTGCCCATTAAACGAGAAGAGCGGATATATCCGAGAGCAATAAAACCAAAGGCAAAGAAATACCCCAATAAAAAGAAAGCCAGTCAGCTTAACTGACTGGCATTACTCAATTTAGGCGCTCTTTTTTATCCATTCGGTAAACTCATCAAATAAAAGCAGTTAAGCGCCTTCGTTATGCAGCTCTAAGTTCGCTAAATCTTGTTGAATTTCCGCTAGCGTTTTCGCATCATCTCCGCGCATCGATTCGAGAAAATCAAGGTACTGCTGATCAATATCACCCGTCACATATTCACCGTTAAAGACTGACGTTTCAAACTTAGCAATATCAGGATTACCGAGACGCACCGCTTCAATTAAATCGGGTAGTGTTTGGAAAATTAAACCGTCAGCACCAATTTGTTTACAGATAGCTTCGTTATCGCGACCATGGGCAATCAGCTCATTGGCACTTGGCATATCAATGCCGTAAACATTAGGGAAACGGATTTCTGGTGCCGCCGACACTAGGTAGACTTTCTTAGCACCAGAGTCACGGGCCATTTCAATGATTTGTTCAGAAGTCGTGCCACGAACGATCGAGTCATCGACCAGCAATACATTTTTATCTTTAAACTCGGAGCGAATCGCGTTTAACTTACGACGCACCGATTTTTTACGCTGCTGCTGGCCAGGCATAATAAAAGTTCGACCGACATAACGGTTTTTGACAAATCCTTGTCGATAAGGAATATCAATCGCTTGGGCAATTTGTAGTGCAATATCACAAGACGTTTCAGGAATAGGGATCACTACATCAATCTCCAAATCGCTAAAACTTTCTTTGATTCGCTCGCCTAATTTTTTACCCATTTCGACTCGTGCGCTGTAGACCGAAATCTTATCAATGAAAGAATCTGGACGGGCAAAGTAAACGTATTCAAAAATGCACGGATTAAGTACTGGGTTTTGAGCGCACTGCTGAGTAAAAAGTTGGCCATCAAAGGTGGCATAAATTGCTTCACCGGGAGCGATATCACGCATAAAGCTAAAACCAACGGCATCTAAGGCAACGGACTCAGAAGCAACCATATATTCTGTGCGATCAGCCACTTGACGCTTACCTAAACAAAGCGGGCGAATCCCATTCGGATCACGAAAAGCAACCATGCCATGACCAATGATCATTGCCGCGACAGCATAAGCGCCACGTATTGTACGATGTACATTGGCGACAGCACGAAAGACTTCTTCCGGCGTCACTTCGCTTTCAACAGAGTCTATTTCATGGGCAAGGACATTCAGTAACACTTCTGAATCTGAGGTGGTGTTGATATGGCGGCGATCTTTTTCAAACAGCTTTTGGCGCACCTCTGTCGCATTGGTCAAATTACCGTTATGGGCCAGCGTGATACCAAAAGGCGAATTGACATAAAAAGGCTGCGCTTCCGATGCACTCGAACTGCCTGCTGTTGGGTAACGCACATGGCCGATCCCAACCGTTCCTTGCAAGCGTTGCATATGTTTAGCTTCAAAGACATCTTTAACTAAACCGTTCGCTTTTCTCAGACGAAAACGATTGCTTTCTATGGTGCAAATACCCGCGGCATCTTGGCCACGGTGCTGTAATACCGTTAACGCGTCATAAATTGACTGGTTCACCAGCGTTGTACCCACGATTCCAACAATACCACACATGTCTTAACCCTCGACTTTCAACAATAACTGGCGCTTAGTGAGCGCCAGAAAGAAAACTGGATGTTGCTTGTAAGTGTTCGAAGAAGGGAGCAATCAGGCGACTGAATTCTGGCACCAGTTGCGACCCTTTCCACCACTCTGCGTTTGGTGATGCGGTGAACGCATCCATAAAAAATAAAGCTGCTGCGACAATCAAAACACCTCGTAATGCACCGAAAACCACACCGAGGATCCTATCGGTTCCTGATAACCCTGTCTTATCAACTAACTGTGAAATGACGTAGTTAACCATCGCTCCAACAATCAAGGTGGCTATAAATAGCACCGCAATTGCCGAGCCATTACGAAACATCTCATCTTTAATGTTACTAAAGTACACGGCTAACTTTGCGTAGTATTCTGAAGCGATATAAAACGCGGCAAACCAAATAACCAATGACAACGCTTCTTTCGCAAAGCCACGAACTAAGCTGATCAACGCAGACAGGCCGATCACACTTAAAATGACAATATCTAACCAATTCATGAGTTCTTACATTCTAAGTTGGCGCGCATTTTAACAGAAAAATGCGCAACGCAAACGTTTTCTTAAGGATTTAATGGCTTAAATTTAAGTAACTGACCTTTAGCGCCAGTTATTTTCTCTAATTCCACTAACTGATTTTCTAACTTACTTTTTGAAACATCAGGCCCAATAATGACACGCGTAAAATCGTTTTCTTGTTTTGTGTGTGCCTGATAACCACGTCGTTGTAAGTCAGCAACCACATTTTTAGCATTTTCTGCATTTCTCAGTGCCATCAATTGAATGATCCAAGCGCTATCTTGATAATCATTTTTTTCAATCACAGGACGTGTGGTCGTCGTAACGGTTTGATGACTTGCCTCTTTCGGTATTGCTGTAGGCGATTCAGTGACGGTGACTGGAGAGTCGGGCAAAGCCACCTGATCTTCTATGGGATCAAGAATCTCAAACCGTTCAATATCACTATCGAGTTCAGGCCTTAGCGGAATGCTAGCAACGTCTTCTTGATAGTGCATTTTTTTACCGTCCAAGAGATCGGGTAATACGATCACACCAATCGCAACCAAAATGATCGTACCGACTAAGCGGCTTTGAAATTTACTGGCCATTTATTCTCCTTTACCTTGCCAATGCTCAAGGACTTCACCCACGGTATGAAAGGATCCAGCAACCACGATAACATCATTGCTTTGTGCCTTGGTCAACGCAGCTTCAAAAGCTTCCACTGGCGATGAATATTGACGTTGAGTCGGGGTTAGATAATGCACTAACTCTTGTGAACTTGCGGCGCGAGGACCAGAAAGAGAAGCTGGATACCAATCCTTCACGACTGGGGTCAGTGCTTCGATAGTCGATTTAATGTCTTTGTCATGCAACATTCCGAGCACCATATGCACTTTTTGCTGTGGATAACGCTGCTCTAATTGCGAGACAAGATAGTCAGCCGAATGTGGGTTGTGTGCCACATCCAACAAAATCGTCGGTTGAGTCTGTAATACTTGCATACGTCCGGCCAAATTGGCTTTACGTAATCCTTCGCTCACATCAATGTCACTAATATCAAGTCCAGAGCAGCCTAACGCCATCAAGGCTGTGGCGGCATTGGCAAGAGGCAATGTCGGAATCGGTAAATCACTGAGTTCAAATGATCCACTGCGCCAACGCCATGATGAACTCGATAACGTCTCATAGTAATATTGAATACCGACCTGATAGAATGTCGCACTAATATCATCAGCATGAGCCGCCACTGTTGCAGGTGGAGAAGGTTGCCCGCAAATCGCTGGTTTTCCTGAACGGAAAATACCTGCTTTTTCAAAGCCAATCACGTTGATGTCATCACCGAGCCAATCCACATGATCAATCGCTAAACTGGTGATCACCGAGACATCATGCTCGACAACATTAGTTGCATCTAATCGTCCACCTAATCCAACCTCAAGCAAAATCACCTCGACCTGCTCAGTTTGAAAAAGACGCAGCGCGGCTAGAGTACCAAACTCAAATAAGCTCAATGTAGTATTACCACGTTGAGTTTCAATGTAAGCAAAGGCTTGGGTATGTTTTGAATCCGGAAGTTCGTGACCGTTAATCCGTACACGCTCGTTGTAACGAATAAGATGAGGGGAGCTGTACACACCAACCGAGTAGCCGGCTTGGAGAAGAATACTTTCCATTAGGGCGCATGTTGAGCCTTTACCGTTCGTGCCCGCAACCGTAATGACGGTAGCAGATGGTCTGGTGATTTGCGCTTTCTCGGCAACCGTTTGAACACGTTCTAAGCCGAGATCAATGGCCGAGGTGTGGATATGAGATAAATAATCAAGCCACACCGTAAGTGGCGATGTGGCTTGAGGAATAGAGTATTGAGTCATCTAACGTAGAACCATGGTTATGCTTGGCTTTGTTAGTGGTTACTTTACCCTTTTTTATCCGCTTCTGGTACAGAATATGTTTCTTCGTTTGGCGCTGCGTTCACAGAAACCACCAGAGGAGAAGCATGATTGGTCATTTTGGCTAACAATCCCGCCACACGTTGACGCATTTCACGACGATCGACGATCATATCTATTGCGCCATGTTCAAGCAAAAACTCACTGCGCTGAAAACCTTCAGGTAAATCTTCACGCACAGTTTGCTCGATCACGCGGCGTCCAGCAAAACCAATCAAGGCTTTCGGTTCACCAATATTAATATCGCCTAACATCGCCAAACTCGCAGATACACCACCCATCGTGGGGTCAGTCATCACCGAAATATAAGGCAAGCCTTTCTCTGTTAAACGCTGCAGCGCTGCACTGGTCTTGGCCATTTGCATCAATGACATTAAGGCCTCTTGCATACGCGCTCCGCCACTGGCAGAAAAGCAGACTAACCCGCAATTATTTTCAATCGCCGCATCGACTGCACGCACGAAACGCGCACCAACCACGGAACCCATTGATCCGCCCATAAAGGAGAATTCAAACGCACAAGCAACAACCGGAACACCGATCACCTGCCCTTTCATCACGATAAGTGCGTCTTTCTCGCCACTGCTTTTTTGCGCAGCCGCTAAACGTTCTTTGTAACGCTTAGTATCTTTAAACTTAAGCTTATCTTGTGGCTCAAGCTCTTGAGCGATTTCCTCGCGGTTATCTTCGTCTAAAAAGGTCTCTAAACGACGACGCCCTTTCATGCGCATATGATGGTTACATTTAGGGCAAACCTCTAAATTGCGTTCCAACTCAGCGTAGTACAGCACTTCTTCACAAGAGGTACATTTAGTCCATACCCCTTCAGGAATAGACGCTCTACGTGAACTGACAATGTTGCTTTTTTCTAAAATCTTTTCAAGCCAACTCATGCAAGACCTTTTTACTTTCTCATCTCCCGCGCTAGTGCGAAAGATATAAATTAGACATAAACGCGTGGGATTAAAGCATACAAAACCGCAACTGTAGACAAAAAACTGGTTGTACCTATTTCTTTGCCCAATCAATATGCATCTGTGTATTGGAAGCTATTTGCCCTAATTAGTTCAAATTCTCTGCTAAAAATAGCGGCCCCAGTGGCGCTTTGGGTAATTCAAACTGCGCTGGATAATCGACAGCAACGAGATACAAGCCTTCAGCCTTAGCCGTTGCGGCAGCTAATTTGCGATCTTTGGCTGCCAATAACCACTCTATCCATTGTGGCTCTTGCTCTCCACGTCCGACTTCAATCAAACTACCAACAATATTACGCACCATATGATGAACAAAAGCATTCGCTTTTATATCAACGACAACATAACGCTCATGGCGAGAAACATTCAAGTGCATAATATTACGCCAAGGGCTACGAGACTGGCAATGTACCGCTCGAAAAGAAGTAAAATCATTTTCACCCAATAAATATTGACCTGCCAGCTGCATTCTCTGAACGTCTAATTCTGGATGATAATGACTGACCCCCGAAGATAGGATCCCTGGGCGATAAGCATGATTATAGATAACGTATCGATAACGACGCGCCGTCGCACTAAAACGAGCATGAAAATCGTCGGGAACCACTTTCGCCCATCGAACAGCGATATCCTTCGGTAAGTTAGCGTTAGCGCCCATCGTCCATGCAGCCATGTTACGTTCAGCTGTGGTATCAAAGTGGACAACCTGCCCTGTACCATGCACTCCTGCATCGGTACGTCCAGCACATTGAACCTCTACCGGATGATTCGCGATAATCGACAGGGCTTTTTCAAGCTTTTCCTGTACGCTAATGACGTCTCGTTGCCGTTGCCAGCCAAAGTAATGGGTACCATCGTACTCAATACCCAGAGCAATTCTCATGTTCTGTTTCTCATTGAAAATGGGGCGGGCAGTATATACTGATCGCCAAACAACGTGAAGACACCTACGCCGCGAAAGTCATCCATCTTTACAGGCTATTGCCGACCATTGATCCTATCAATAAGGTATTTTGCCTGACGACGAATTTCATCATCACCATCAACGATCGCTTCTTCCAGTAACTTGATTGCGCCTTTACTGTCATTCATTTCCAAGTAAATTTTCGCTAGATCAAGCTTACCGGCCGCTTCGGCATTATTATCAACATCAAAATCAGTGATATCTCCAAGTACATCAGGAAATTCATCTAAACCGACATCCAAATTAAGGGCTTCATCATCAGGATTTATCGAACCTTCATCCCTTTCAACTTGCGCCATCAACTCATCAACGGTCATGAACTCACGCTTTTCCGGTGAAAAATCAACTACATCTTCCTGATTTTCCCAATTTTCCACTTCAACTTCAGGTTGCTGATTTTGTATTTCCTCTTGCCAGATCGCTTGATCTTCTTCCGGTATCTCATCAGGGATAACGGCTTTTTGATCCTCGGTTAAACTAAAACCATTCCAGTCTTCTCCGCCCATTTGTAACATGGCATCAATATCCATGCCTGCACTGTCAATGGTTTTAGCATCTAACGGCGAATTAAACAGATCCATTGGACGAGCCATTGGATCATTTAATAAATCCGTAAATTGTTGCTCATTGTACGCTTTACTGGATAACGTAGCGAAATCAATCGGCTCATCATTTTTATCCTCTGGCTCTGGCTCTGGCTCTGGCTCTGGCTCTGGCTCTGGCTCTGGCTCTGGCTCTGGCTCTGGCTCTGGCTCTGGCTCTGGCTCTGGCTCTGGCTCTGGCTCTGGCTCTGGCTCTGGCTCTGGCTCTGGCTCTGGCTCTGGCTCTGGCTCTGCAGGGATTGAAGCGTTGTCTTGCTGATCCGTCAAGTCTGAATGTTCAGCAACCTGATGTGGTGTCTCTAACTCCTCTTGTTGATCAAAGTTAGCCATGATGTCATCAAGTTCAGCAGCATCTTCATCACCATCAAAAATAACCTCTGATTCGGTTTCAAATTCCGTATCGGCTAAGGCATCTTGCTCGGTATATTCAGCAAGCTCACTCTCATCAAAACTTAATGGACCGTCTTCCTGCTCTGAAGATGGCTCAAGGGCTGAGTCATCAGGTTGGCTATTATCGGGCTCGACAATAGTGTCATCGACATCATTGACTATCGATTCTAAAGAAACATCACGGGATGGATCTTTACTGTCCGGCTGAGCAAACTCAGGCGGTTCGACGGATTCAGTTAATACTTCATCAACGTGGTCACTTTCTACCGCCACATCCGCATCTAACGATGATGCTTGCTCTTGTTGCGTGTCAGGTTGCTGTTCAAGCGTTTCTGGTTCAGCTAACTGATTTTCGAGACTGCTTTCAGGCTCTGGATCTGAGTCTAAATCATCATTCTCTAACTCATCGCTATCAACGGATAATTCACTTGGCACGTGCTGTTCCGCTTGAACAGCATCATTCTCATCGGCGTCTTCAGTATCAGCAGTAACGCTCGATGACTCTGTCATCGAGTCCGCATCGACTACCTCGACATCATCGTCTAAATCCGCCAAAGCGTCTTGTTCGGTATACTCGGCAAGCTCACTTTCATCAATATTTAATGGACCATCTTCCGACGGTTCAGCATGCTGACCATTCTCATCTATCGATTCAGGGGCTTGATCCTCAATGGTCTCTAGAGCGGCATCAAAGGCGATATCCTCACTATCAGAAGCAGACTGCTGGGATTCAAGCTGCTCAATATCACTAACCCGATCATCGCCATCAACACTTGCTAACATCGAATCCAAATCAAATGACGGCGCTTGATCTTCTGGTATCTCTGGTTGCTCTGCCACTTGATTAACAAGGCTGCTTTCCGGCTCTGGATCTGAGTCATCATTCTCTAACTCATCGCTATCAACGGATAATGACTCTTCTTCACTTGGCACGTGCTGTTCCGCTTGAACAGCATCATTCTCATCGGCGTCTTCAGTATCAGTAGTAACGCTCGATGGCTCTGTCACCGAGTCAGTATCGAGGTGCTCAATATCATCGTCTAAATCCGCCAAGGCGTCTTGCTCGGTATACTCGGCAAGTTCACTCTCATCAATGCTTAGCGGCCCTTCTGTTTCTGGTAAAACTGGCGCATCAGGCTCTTCATCGATGAAATGATCAACATCGCTAATCTCGGTTTGCTCGATTAACGGCTCATCTTCTTCTGACTCAGTAGAGTCACTTTGCGCAGCTTGTGGCTCACCATCGGTCGCAAGAGAGGCTTGATCTTCACTTTCAAAGCTCGATTCAACGTCCGTGCTCTCCTCTTCTTCAACCTCTAGTCTTTCTTCAGGTGTATCGGTTTTGGTAGAAGGTTCGTTGACTTCACCATCAAGCGCAGAGACCTCTTGTTTGGCCTCATCGATACTCGGCGATGGTGCATCTAAAGCTTCAATCGGTTCGGGATCTTCATCATCAACCAACCAATCTTCATCTTGTGGAACACCAAATTCATTCGCTAGCGGTTCTGGGTCACTCGTGCTAGCCGCTTCGCCCCCTTCAATCTGAGGATCAAAATCAAATTCCTCCTCATCAACTGGCTGGTTAAGCGTTGATTCATCCTTATCCTCAAGATGAATATCATCCAGTAACGGATCTTGTGCGGGAGCATTACTGATCAGATCATCGATAAAGTTATTGCTATCGAACTCACTATCTTCAACTTCAGCCTGCTGCTCAATTTCGAGTAGTTCATCGAGAAACTCGGTTCCATCATCCAATGATACATTGATCGCTTCTTGTGGATCAGATTCGACGGACTCATTGCTCTCTACTTTTGGCTCTTGCTCATCAATCCATTCATCTAATAATGTCGGGCTGTCGTGATCAAATGACAGCGCTTCATCAACGTCAGATTCATCGAGTAGTTCATCAAGTAATTTATCAACAGCGGTATCTAAATCTTGTTCTGATAACTCCTCACTCACCAATAATTCATCGAGTAATTCGGTACTGTCATCGTCCAAGGAAAGATCCAGATCGTCCCCAACCAAACCATCTAATAAGTCGTCCAATACTTCATCAGCTTGATCTGACTCTGTCGTTTGTGATTGAATGCTGTCTAAAAGCGAGTCCAACTCTTCATCTGAGGTAAGCTCAGGCTCACTATCAATACTGTCTGCTTTAAGCTCATCAAGTTGACTATCTAAATCAAGCTCCGCATCATCGACCTCAGCTTCCATGAGTAACTCATCAAGTAACGCTTGATCAACTTCATTGCCTGATAAAAGCTCATCCTCATCACCAGCTAATAAAGCATCCATTGCGTCTTGAGACAGTGGGTCTTCTTCTGCGAGATCAAAATCTTCTTCATCAAGTTCATCACTTGATGGCTGATTTTCCGCTAAGTCGGCAAAATTGGTATCCAAATCACCATCGTCATCAATACCAGCGAAAGGATCGTCATCTTCGTCAAGATTTAAATCCATATCACCTTCATCAAGAGAAGCAAAGACATCCTCTTCTTCAGCCATATCATCGCCGTACAATATTTCGCCACTATCAGATTCACCGAAGAGATCATCATCAAGTAAAAGATCATCGTCCCCTAGCTCTTCCCCCTCTTCAGGTAAGACTGGAGCAACCGGTGGCGGAGCGACTTTCTCTTCTGTTGATGATTGAACCGGCTCTGGCTGATCGGCTTTCGAGCGGCGGCTCAATAAGAGCATGACTATACCCGCAATCAGTAAACCGGGTATCAGTGCTAATAACGCGACAAACCAAGTACTGGATAATAATTGCTCCCACGTAGAAGGGCCTTGCTGAACTTGTTGATTATTGCGTCGGTCTTCATTTAATAAGCGTTCAACTTCAACGCGGATTCGATTGTCATCACCCAGTTCATGTTTTAACTCACTCACCTCAGATTGCATTTGTGCCAATAGAAGTCGTAACTGATGATTTTTTTCTTCTAAAGCGAGGAGTTCGGCTTGCGCAACGTCAGTGAGTGGCGCGGGTGCAGGGATTGGCTCAGGAGCAACGCTTGGCGTCGGTGGTTCAACCACCGGTGATGCTTCAGTAACGGGTGGTGCGACCGGAGGACGTGCAGGCGTTGGGACAGCCGCGACCGTTGGTTCTGGTGACCCCGTTAAACGCGCTTGATGAGCCGTCATAATCGTGATCGCTTCTTGCGTTGACGCACGATTAATCTGTTCTATCGATGGTATCCGCAGAGTGCTTCCGGGCAATAAACTATGAATATTTTGATTTTCAAACGCTTGAGGGTTTAAACGATAAATAGCTAACAACGTTTGCTGAACTGAAACATTCGCTGATGGCCTTAATTGCGTTGCAATAGACCACAATGTGTCTTGGGGCGATGTGGGGCCGAAAAAGCGTGAAGGCTCAGAATTGTTGGTGGGTATTTGTCCCATATCACGACTAAAACGCGGAGCAGATTGCACTTCACCGTTTGGGCCGATGAGACGAATGACTTCTGCACTAACGATAGAAGTCTGAGTCACGGCGGCGATCGTTAATGGCAACAGCCATCGCTTAAAAAATTGACGCATAAAAGGCTCAGCTCTGTGCTTTAAAAATGAATATAACCTAAACAACTTAACAATGCAGGTAGACGGCAAGTGCGTGAATCTCCGTGAACATAAACAAACCAAACTAATGCAGCCTAACAACGCTACAACGTTAAGTAAGATGGGAATACAACGATCTGTTAAATATATCGGATTACCCCAGTAAAACTATAGGGACTAATACAAAAAATGTGCCTTACCTACAATAATCGCAGGAATCTCACACAAATATCTGGCAGACCCGCCCTTTTTCCTACCTTGCCCCTGATTCTAAGCTACTTGAAGATTCCGATAGGAGCAAGCAGACATCCCCCACGAGGCATCACATGGCAACAAAACCAATAAAAAAGCCAACCTAAAAGTCGGTTGGCTTGATGTAAATCACCGTAGATAGACGTAAAACTGCTTACTCTTGGTCTATTTTTGCCCAAGTATCACGCAAACCAACCGTACGGTTAAAAACTAGCGAATCAGGTCGAGAGTCTTTGATATCTGCGCAGAAATAACCCATACGTTCAAACTGATAACCAAATTCAGGCTGAGCATTCTTCAGGCTTGGTTCGACAAAACCATGCATGGTGATCAATGAATCAGGGTTAATTGTTGCCGCAAAGTTATCTGCCGCAGCAGGATTTGCCACCGTAAATAAGCGATCGTACAAACGGAATTGAGCAGGCAAGGCTTTATCTGCTGAAACCCAATGAATTACCCCTTTGACTTTACGTCCATCGGCTGGGTTTTTACCCAGCGTTTCTGGATCATAAGTGCAGTAAATCGTCGTGATGTTACCTTGTTGATCTTTCTCAATACGCTCAGCTTTAATAATATAAGCACCACGTAGACGTACTTCTTTACCTAAGACCAAACGCTTATATTTTTTGTTGCCTTCTTCACGAAAATCTTCACGTTCAATCCAAATTTCACGCGTGAAAGGCACTTCTCGCTCGCCCATCTCCGGTTTATTAGGATGATTAGCGACCGTAAGCGGCTCAACACTATTCTCAGCAAAGTTTTCAATAATGATTTTCACTGGATCAAGCACAGCCATAGCACGAGGTGCATTCTCATTGAGATCGTCACGGATACAAGACTCAAGAGAACTAAATTCAATCATATTGTCTTGTTTAGTCACACCGATGCGCTTACAGAACTCACGTATAGAAGCAGGAGTAAAACCACGACGTCGTAAGCCAGAAATGGTCGGCATGCGTGGGTCATCCCACCCTTCGACCAGTTTTTCAACTACCAGCTGATTGAGCTTACGTTTTGACATCACCGTGTATTCTAGATTTAAGCGGCTAAATTCATACTGTCTTGGATGACAATCGATGGTGATGTTGTCTAATACCCAGTCGTACAAACGGCGGTTGTCTTGAAATTCCAGAGTACACAATGAGTGAGTAATGCCTTCGAGTGCATCAGAGATACAGTGCGTAAAATCATACATCGGATAAATGCACCATTTATCGCCGGTTTGGTGATGCTCGGCAAAACGCACGCGGTATAACACCGGATCACGCATCACCATAAATGAAGACGCCATATCAATTTTTGCACGAAGACAAGCTTGGCCCTCTGCAAACTCACCAGCACGCATTTTTTCAAATAAAGCCAGGTTTTCTTCAATCGGACGATCACGATATGGGCTATTTTTACCCGCTTGAGTTAATGTTCCACGGTATTCACGAATCTGCTCAGGAGTCAGCTCTTCAACATAGGCCAACCCTTTATTGATCAGTTCTACTGCATACAAATACAGTTGGTCGAAGTAATCGGATGAATAACGAACATGACCAGACCACTCAAAGCCCAACCAATTAACGTCTTTCTTAATTGATTCAACGTATTCAAGATCTTCTTTTTCTGGGTTGGTGTCATCAAAACGCAGATTACACTGGCCTTGATAGTCTTGAGCAATACCAAAATTCAGACAAATCGACTTCGCATGCCCAATGTGTAGATAACCGTTCGGTTCTGGCGGAAAACGAGTCTGTACGCTAGTGTGTTTACCATCCGCTAAATCTTTATCAATAATTTGGCGAATGAAATTCGATGGACGAGCCTCAGCTTCACTCATCTATAGCACCTCAAAATTTAGTAGTATTGTCAGAAATGATTTTCTACGTTATGAGCTGGCGATCTCCAACTCAACATAGGTATTACCACCAATCATCCACAATTCCGCCCTATTTCACAATAAAAACTGCGGTTTTCAGACGAATATTTACCAGAACTGGCGGTATAAGTGACCTAATCTATCGTTTTATACCCTAACGATGTCAATCAAGATCTTTTCGCAAGCAAAACAAAAGCCTTCACTAATGTGAAGGCTTCAGAATAATCACCAACCATCGAGGCCGCTCACCGTAGTGTTCAGCTCGCTCTGCGATTGAGAGATTATTGTTGTGATTTGGAATCTATCGATTTCATTTCACCAGCAATGATTTCCGCTAAAGGACCAAGAATCACTTGTAAATTATTGGTACCTAATTTAACCACGCCCATTGCGCCTAGTGCTTTTAACTGTTTCTCATCGATGATTGACATATCTTTTACGGTTAAACGTAAACGAGTAATACAAGCATCAATATTCGATAAGTTTTCATGGCCACCAAGCACTTCTAAGTACTGTTTTGCTAATTCAGAAGACTCTTGTGAACCTTTAACCGAGCTCACCGCTTCGTCATCATCTTCACGACCTGGAGTTTTTAAACCAAACTTCAAAATTACGGTACGGAAAACCACATAGTAGATAACAAAGAATACGAAACCTTGAACTATCAGCATGTACCACTGTACGGCTAGCGGGTTACGTGAAGATAATACCATATCGACCAAACCAGCGGAGAAACCAAAGCCAGCGATCCACTGCATTGAAGCAGCAATAAATACCGACAAACCAGTGAGTACCGCGTGCAAGAGATACAGTAGAGGAGCAAGGAACATGAACGAGAACTCTAGCGGCTCTGTCACCCCAGTAAAGAAGGAAGCAAAACCTGCCGCAATCATAATGCCTGCTACTTTTTCTTTATTCTTAGCCGTAGAAGTATGATAAATAGCCAGCGCTGCACCGGGTAAACCGAACATCATGATCGGGAAGAAACCCGCTTGATACATCCCTGTCACGCCAGGAATAGCCACGCCTTCAGCAATCGATTTTGCACCACCAAGGAAGTTCGGAATATCATTAATACCTGCAACATCAAACCAAAACACAGAGTTAAGAGCATGGTGTAAACCCACAGGGATCAATAGACGGTTGAAGAATGCGTAGATACCCGCACCCGTCGCACCTAAACCTTGGATAGATTCGCCAAAAGAAACCAAACCACCATAAACGGCAGGCCAAACGTACATTAGTACGAAGGCGATAAGAATACCGGCAAATGAGGTTAAAATGGGCACTAAACGCTTACCAGAGAAAAAGGCGAGCGCTTTATGTAACTCAACCGTTGAATAGCGATTATAAATTTCTGCCGAAACAATCCCGACCAGAATGCCGACAAATTGGTTATTAATTTTTCCAAAAGCTGCAGGAACAGCGGCTAAATCAATACCTTGAATCTGTGCTACCGATCCAGGCGACAGCAGGGTTGTCACGACCAAAAAGCCAACGAAGCCCGCCAAGGCTGCTGAGCCATCTTTATCTTTTGACATCCCGAATGCGACACCAATTGCAAACAGTACTGACATATTGTCAATAATCGCTGCACCCGCTTTAATTAGGAATGCCGCTAAGGCGGAGTTTGCACCCCAACCCGTTGGGTCAATCCAGTAGCCAACCCCCATCAAAATGGCTGCCGCAGGTAATGTCGCGACAGGCACCATCAGGGCCTTACCTACTTTTTGAAAATATCCAAGAATATTCACCTTAAGTTCCCCCTATAGGATTTTTATATATGTTGAGCTACTTATTTTGATCGCCCAATTTAGTCACTGTCAGTTTATGCCATTAATTTTGCTCCGCAAATTAAAACCTTATCAATTGTGATCATAATCACCAGAAAGCAGCGAAATTGAGCAATTTTGCTAGCAGGATCATAAAACTTATTTTACCATATAAAAAAACAAACCTTTGCCGCTATCCTTAACCAAGAAGATAGCTTATAAAGCACCAGTCAAAGATAGATTATTGACTAAATCGATAACCTATTCAGCGATGATTTCTTTATATAACAAGGTGTTCAAAAACTTATTTTTGCTTACGATTTTGGTAAGCACACGATTGATAGATATTTCGCGAACTAATTGAAGTTGAGATGCCCGACTTACTGGGAGAAAAAGTAGGCCATACCACTATATTTACTTATCGGCTGGCCTCGATAACCTCCCGCTAAATCACCATGGCTCTCATCGTTTTGAGTAACAGTACGCAGACTTCAAGTCGCAAGGATATCAACACAATGAAGCTCCCCCGATAGATAAGGATTAACTGATTATGTATGCGCTCACAAACTGCAAAATCTACACTGGTAGTGATAAGTTAACTGATCATGCCGTTATCGTGGATAACGACCTCATTCAAGCTATCTCTCCGATAAATCAACTTCCATCGGCGATCAATCATGTTGATCTCAATGGTGCCAATCTCTGTCCTGGATTTATTGATTTGCAACTCAATGGCTGTGGTGGCGTGATGTTTAATGATCAAATCTCAGCAGATACCATCCAAGTGATGCATCAGGCGAACTTAAAATCCGGTTGTACTAGTTTTCTCCCGACATTGATTACTTCGTCAGATAACGATATTCAACAAGCCATCAGCGCACAACGTGAGTACCAAAAAAAATACCCACATCAATCTCTCGGTCTGCATTTAGAAGGGCCTTACTTGAATGTAATGAAAAAAGGCATTCATAGTGTTGATTTCATTCGTCAGTCAGATCAAGCGATGATTGACTTCATTTGTCAAAATAACGATGTCGTAACTAAAGTTACCTTAGCACCAGAAAATAATGACTTGCGACATATTGAGCAACTCGTTGACGCGGGCATTATTGTTTCTATCGGCCACAGCAATGCCACTTATGCAGAAGCTCGTAAAAGCTTTGCTGCAGGAATCTCTTTCGCAACCCATCTTTTCAATGCAATGACACCTATGGCTGGTCGTGAACCCGGCGTTGTTGGTGCCATTTATGACACACCCGAAGTCTATACGGGAGTCATCGCTGATGGTTTTCATGTTGATTACGCTAACATCCGTATTGCTCACAAAATAAAAGGCGATAAGCTCGTATTAGTGACCGATGCCACAGCTCCTGCAGGCGCTGAAATGGATTACTTTATTTTTGTCGGTAAGAAAGTATATTACCGAGACGGCAAGTGTGTTGATGAACACGGTACACTTGGCGGCTCAGCCTTAACGATGATTGAAGCAGTCCAAAATACGGTTGAGCATGTCGGAATCGCTTTAGATGAAGCATTGCGAATGGCCAGCTTATACCCAGCGAAAGCCATCGGTGTTGATAAGACGTTAGGTCGCATTAAACCAGGCTATATTGCTAACCTGACCATTTTTGACCGCGACTTCAATGTAAAAGCGACAGTAGTGAATGGACAATACGAGCAAAAGTAATCATGAATGGCGGACAAATAGGTAATGTAGATCTCGTTAAGCAGCTCAATAGCGCAGCTGTTTATCGCTTAATCGACCAACAGGGGCCAATTTCGCGCATCCAAGTTGCCGATGTCAGTCAACTTGCACCAGCAAGTGTGACAAAAATAACCCGCCAACTCCTAGAAAGAGGGTTGATTAAAGAAGTCGCACAGCAAGCCTCGACCGGTGGACGACGTGCGATCTCTTTAACCACGGAAGTCGAACCATTTCATTCTATCGCCGTCAGATTAGGTCGCGATTATATTCAGTTGGGCCTGTATAATTTGGGAGGCCAAGAACTGGCTTGCTCTTCCTATGAGTTTCATTACGCTCATCAACCTCAGCTAATCGAAGGGTTAATTCATCATTTAAAAGCCTTTCTTGCCCAACAACAAAGTAATATTAAACAATTAATTGCGATTGGTATTGCCTTACCCGGTCTCGTTAACCCTGAGCTTGGGGTTGTTGAATATATGCCCAATATTGAAATTGATGCGCTTGGGCTTGGCGATATTATTCGAGACCACTTTCATGTCGAGTGTTTTGTCGGTAATGATGTGCGTGGCATGGCGCTGGCAGAACACTACTTTGGCGCGAGCCAAGACTGTCAAGATTCTATTTTAGTCAGCGTGCATCGTGGAACAGGATCTGGAATCATTGTCAATGGACACGTTTTTCTAGGAACTAACCGCAACGTTGGCGAAATCGGTCATATTCAAATCGATCCTCTTGGTGAGCAGTGTCAATGTGGAAATTTCGGTTGCTTAGAAACCGTCGCCAGCAATCCAGCCATCGTCGCTCGTGTCAAGAAACGGCTTGCTCAAGGTTACAAATCAAGTTTGTCTGATCTGCCTAAAGTAACCATTGACGATATCTGTCAACACGCTTTGCAAGATGATGAGCTAGCGAAGCAAGCCCTAGTGCAAGTCGGTAATCAACTTGGTAAAGCAATAGCCATGACGATTAACTTATTTAACCCTCAGAAAGTCATCATCGCGGGTGATATTACTGCGGCGCAAGAGGTTATTTTTCCGGCTATTCTACGCAATGTTGAAAATCAGTCGTTACAGGCTTTTCATCGTCAGTTACCTATTGTGGCATCAACGATCGACAAGCGACCCACGATTGGGGCTTTTGCTATGATTAAACGAGCCATGCTTAATGGCGTTTTGCTCCAGAAATTGCTCGAAGACTAAGGTCTATTGAGCCTCGTTGTTGTGCTCAACTCGCCACATTAATCCAGTCAGATCAGCGATTCCCTTTCTCTCCCCATGAACGTTGCCATTAACACGATTGGGGATATCGCCTTTCTAGTTATCCTTTCTCACACCTTAATTGCTGATTTATTAGACGCGGATTAGAACTCATTCACTGAAAAGCAATTTAAATTAGATAAAATTCACC
>NZ_WXWK01000088.1:0-17859 GCF_009904835.1 Vibrio sp. V33_P6A3T137
TTTCTAAGCTGCCTGTGCGGCAGTGAACCTTGACTTCTTAATTTTACGTGCATCCTTGCATTTCTAAGCTGCCTGTGCGGCAGTGAACGGTGATACAACAACGAAACCCTCTCCATGTAATTTCTAAGCTGCCTGTGCGGCAGTGAACTATAGAATAACAACATAAAAATAAGTTACAACAAGCAGTTAGAGTAAAAAAGCCATTTTTACCCTATTTTAAATCACATGCTGTAACTATTTGTATTTAAAAGTTATTTTTAAAGAGCAAAAAAATAGGGTTAAAACCAAGGAACCGTAGTGGTATGACTTAGCCCATAGGAATCAAATTTTCCGGGTACTCGCAGTGGCTGCATTTCACCAAATTCAAAGAAGTTACGATACGTTTGTCCTGTAGAGCCACTCGCCATAACATTACGACTATCACAGTGTGGATGGCAAAATCGGCAAGATGGCTCTGCCACTTCACCCTCAATGGATACTTTTCCTTCTCATGATAGATTTTGGCGCTATACTGCTCGCCCCAATTTTAAGAGGAAAACGTTGTGAACAATGAAACGTCAGTGATCATTGGCTTATGTAACCCGAAAAGCCCAACCAATGTCGGTGGTGTACTGCGTGCGGTGGGGTGTTATCAAGCTGATGCGATTCGTTATACGGGAACCCGTTACGACCGAGCAGTGAAACTGCAAACGGACACCAAAAACCGTCAAAATAGCATTCCCCTGATCGCCGTCACTGATATCACCGCAAATTTACCGAGTGGTTGCAGAATTGTTTGTGTGGAACTGGCAGAAGGCGCGACGCCACTGCCTGAGTTTGTTCACCCTCCACAGGCGCTTTATGTATTTGGTCCTGAAGATGGCTCTATTCCTCAAGCCATTATCAATCAAGCCGATGATGTAGTCTATGTCCCGACCGTGGGCTGTATGAATTTAGCCGCTAGTGTTAATGTATTACTGTATGACCGACTTGCCAAAACTAACGCTGACATCGATCATCAACAGCAAATCATTACCAATCGCGATGTCAAAAACCGCTTGAAGTTTCAGCGCAACAAACTCAATCCAGCGAATGATTAATCGAAAACTCTCTATCTCTTCCCTCATCACTGTGTTTTGATTCATTCGAACAAAAAGCCAGTACGCTCTACACTCATACTGGCTTTGCTGTGTAAATCATCGTGAATTGCGGATTAGACGATTTTCGGTTGCCCATCTGAGGCCGTCGCGCCACCATCAACGGGCAAATTCACACCATTGATAAATGAAGCATCATCACTGGCTAAAAACGCGACTACCGCAGCTATCTCTTGTGGTTCAGCGGCACGCCCTAATGGGATGCGTTCATTAAATTTATCTCGCACTGAATCAGGCCAACCATTGGTCATATTGGTTTTCACTAAGCTTGGGCATACCGCATTGATGCGAACGCCAGCTAAACCATGGTCTAGCGCCATCGCACGCGTTAAATTGACGACGGCTCCTTTCGTTGCACAATAGAATGCTGCGCCCCAATCACCACCTAAACCAGAAACCGATGCGGTGTTAACAATGCAGCCACGGGTTTTCAGTAATTCTGGTAAGGCAAATTTCGCGCAGTAAACCACCCCATCGATATTGACTGCCGAAATTTTCTGCCAGTCTTCTACGCTGCATTCCAGTACCGTTCCGGGAATATGAATCCCCGCGTTGTTGACTAAAATATCCAGTTGACCAAAGCGCTCTACGCAAGTTTGCACCAAGGCTGCCACTTGCTGGGCATTTGATACATCCACTTTCTGCGCGGCAACAAGAGACTTATCAAAATACTCTAAAGCATTCAGCAACTGCTCTTGATCCCAGTCGGCGAGCATCAGTTTAACGCCTTCATCATACAAACGCTGTGCAATCGCTAAACCAATGCCATTAGCGGCACCGGTGATGATCGCGACTTTATTCGTTAACCCTTTCATAGTAACACTCCTTCATTATTGATTTGAAAAACAGGATCTTGATGCTGCTCACTACGAGCCTGCATGAGTTTATAGTTGTCTGAGTAGTCGACTGGAATCGCGACAACTGCTGGCCCTTCGACTTCCATGGCTTGACGAAGGATAGGCATTAATTGATCCGCTTGGGTCACGGCAAATCCATGCGCACCAAACGATTGCGCGTAAGCTTGAAAATCAATTGGGCCAAATTTTACCCCTGAGCTGCGTTGATATTTTTGTTGCTCCTGCATTTCGACCATGTTGTAAGCACGATCAACCCAGATAATATGGACAATGTTGCATTTTAAGCGCACCGCGGTTTCTAATTCCATGCTCGACTGCATAAAGCCACCATCACCAGAAACCGAGACCACTTTATGCCCAGGTTTTAATAGGCTCGCAGCAATCGCCCAAGGTAGCGCAACGCCCATGGTTTGCTGACCATTCGAGACCAACATCTGCCGAGCTCGAAAACAACTTAAATAGCGCGCAATCCAAATGTGAAAACTCCCCATATCAAGACATAATGTCGTATCGGGCGTGATGATCGCCTGCATGGTTTTAATCAAGCTTAAAGGGTGAAAACCTGCGGCTTTCTGCTTAATCGGATAGCTTTTGATGATATGCCTTTGCTGCGTCACTTCTTCTAAAATCGATAATGCCGTAGGCGATAAACGGACAAATTCCGTCATCTGTGCACAAAGGGCTTGTAACGTTGCTCCAATATGACCAATCATTTCAATACAAGGTTGGTAGTGTTGTTGGTACTGTGCTGGTTCAATATCAATATGGATGATCGGGCAACGATGCGCATTCCATAGCTCTGGGTCGTATTCGATCGGGTTAAAACCGATGGTGATGATTAAATCCGCATCTTGCAGTAACACATCTCCCGGCTGATTATTGAATAGTCCGACTCGGCCAGCAAAATGGTGATAGTAGTTAATATCCACCGCACCTGCCGCTTGATAAGTGCCAACCACCGGTAACTGCGTTTTTTGTAAAAATTGACTGATCATAGAGGCGGTGACTTGATCGCTCGCATGTAAGCCAAGCAGCACCACGCAGCGCTGCGCTTTACTGATCCGATTGACGGCCTCTTCAACCGCCGCCAGATCGGCGTAACCGGTTGGGCGATAGCTAGGTGGGATGACTAAATCGGTCTCCGTTTGATCACTTAACACATCTTGCGGAACACTGATAAAACATGCCCCTTGACGACCAGACTCGGCAATTCGAAACGCATTAGCCATGATTTCACTCGCCGCATCAACATGCTGGATCTCTGCGCTGTATTTGGTTACCGAGCGAAAAATGCTCACGGTATCCATACTCTGGTGAGTCTGTTTTTGCTGGTAAGTTCGTTTTACCGCACCACCAATAGCCAACATCGGATCGCCCTCGGCGTTAGCCGTTGCAACGCCAGTCACTAAATTTCCACATCCCGGTCCTGAGGTCGCCAAGGTGACTCCCGCTTTACCAGTTAAGCGGCCCATGATACCAGCCATAAACGCGCCATTGGCTTCATGTCTCACCGGGATCAGATCAATGCGGGTATCTTCAAGTGCGTCAAATAACCGATCAATTTTGGCACCGGGTATACCGAACACATAACGAACGCCTAAAGTTTCTAGCTGCTGTGCGATTAACTGCGCGCCATTGCGCAAAGTATGATGAGAGGACATAACGTTTCCTTTTTGACTGACAAAGTATTGGATTATTTTTCAGCCGCTTCGATGGCGGAATAAAGATCTTTTGGCATCAGATCGGCATCAAGAAACTCGCTCGATATCGGTGTATCAATCACTAAGCGCGACACACGACCGATTTGTAAAAACCCCGATGAAACAACGTAATCCTGAACATGACCGCCCCCCGTTCTCGCTTGATCAATAAAGTGCTCATGGTAACCGGGGACATTAATCCCCGTGGTGTATCGCGGACTGCGAAACCCCGCCATCACCCCCGATTGATGTTCAAAATGAAACGTTGGTTGCTGTTTGATCGCTTCGAGCATCGGCCGATAAGGACGCTGCTGTTTAGGTACGGTGCGGGTTTGGACTAATGGAAAATCCCCTTCAAGCCGAATCGCGCAAAATACATTGTCACTAGGCACCAAACGATCGATGAGCTGATGCACTTCCTGACGAGTTAACGTGTCATTAATGGGCAATTCAATGTCTGGTTTAAAGAAAGTAAACACCGCAAAAGGCGTTTTTTGATCAAGTTGAGCAGGATGCGCTGAGCCATTAGCGTGCAATTGAAATACTTGACTATCAAAAGCGATCAATTCGCCATCCAATTGATTAAATGTCCCTAAACCGAAGTCTCCGTGTTTAAGCAGTTCGGCAATGGTTGTCGAACCTTCATAGACACCAGCAATCAAGGCACTCATCAAGGAAGTCTGATAAATCTCCCCTTCTCCCGAACCTTGCTGATAATGAGCAAATTGTTGTGCAATTTGTTGAGGACAAGAACAGACCGCAGAGATTAAACGTTGCATCATTCAATCCTAATATGAACTAAAGCGTACATTTAGATTGACTTGCTATGCGCAACAAATCCAATATAAAAAAGATTTATTTTGATATGAAAAAAATATGGATGAACCATGGAATTTCGCTACATGAAGTATTTTGTCGCAGTCGCCAAAGCCAAGCATTTTACCCGCGCCGCTGAGCAGTTGGGTATCGCCCAGCCACCACTCAGTCAACAGATCAAAAAGTTAGAGGATGAGCTTGGGGTCACTCTGTTTAAGCGCCTGCCTCGCGGCGTTGAGCTCACGACCGCCGGTGAAGTGTTTTATCATGACGCACAGCATATTTTAGAAGAAGTCGAACGCTGCCAACGTAAGTTAGAACAAATTGCGCGCGGTGAAAAACAGGAACTGCGTATCGGTTTTGCCTCCTCAACTGCCAGTAGCCGCAGCGTTTTAGAGAATATCCGCCAATTGCATGAACAGTGTCCAACTCTCCATTTAATTGCCGTTGAGCACTCAATGCCCGAGCTCGTTACGTTACTTAAACAACAACGTCTAGAGCTGGCTTTTCTGCGCTTGCCTTGTTATGCCAGTGAGTCACTCAACCAACAGATCTTATTTGATGATCCTTTTGTGGCTGTCATGCCGATTAATCATCGATTGGCGGCTCATTCAACACTTTATTTGGCGCAGTTGCATAATGAAAATGTGCTGATGTTTCCTAGAGATACTGGACCCGCGTTATACGATCGTATTGAGGCAGCTTTACATCATGCCGGCGTACATATAGCTCAGCCTTACGCTGCACCACAACTGCGTACCGCAATTACCATGGCACAAGCCGGTTTTGGTATCGCCATTGTACCGTTATCTTTAACTGAGCATCTCGACCAATCCGTCGTTATACAACATCTCAACGACATGCCTTTTGTCAGCCAGGTCGCATTGGTATGGAATAGCCGGCATCATCACCCGTTAATTAATACCAGCATCCAATGTATGCGCAGCCCTAAACAGTGATCGACACCGTCACGAAGACGTATAATAAGCATGATAATTTTAACCGGACCCAACCATGACTAAATTAACTTTATTTTATGATGCCACTTGCCCATTGTGCGTTAAAGAAATGGATACTCTTAGGCGACTAGATAAAAAACAATCGCTTAAGATGATTGATATTTATAGTGAGGATATTGCCGCTTATCCACAGATTGATATTGAGCAAGCAGGCATTATTTTGCACGGATTAGACGAATCACAGCAACTGATTCTCGGCTTAGACGCGGTGCATCGTGCTTGGCAATTAGTCGGAAAAGGTTGGATTTATGCTCCACTACGTTGGCGATTGATTAAACCTTTGGCCGATAAAGCGTATTTGTATTTTGCCAAACACCGTTATCGTTTCTCGTTTTGGTTAACTGGCACCGCTAAATGCACTAATAACCAATGTTCGCGTTAACTATTTTTCTTTAGCGCCTAGATTGACATCAATTGAAAGCCAGTTGCTTGTGCAAAGCGCGATCGCTCTTGCATTGTCAGTGGATATGATCAGATACTTAGCCTATCAATACTGCTCAATCATTTTCTAGTGACCGAATACTAATACTCCGCCGATCTCGCTAACCAGATCGTGCCATCGGTTACTGGCTGTGGTTGTATCGTAATGTCCAAACCGACGTCATGAATGAGAGCAGCAACTCTCTTTATCAATCGACGGAAAGATAAGGCCTACTTTGAAAAATTCCAGACCTCACAACGCAGATCATCAACCGACATTTTTCTTCCTAGATTATGAAACGTGGGGGACGAGCCCAGCCAAAGATCGTCCCAGCCAGTTTGCTGGTGTGCGTACCGATATGGACTTTAATATCATTGGCGAGCCGCTGGTCATCTATTGTCAACTGCCTAGCGACTATTTGCCCTCACCAGAAGCCGCTTTGATAACGGGTATTACGCCACAAAAAGCGATGGCAGAAGGGTTGCCAGAACCAGAATTTATTGCCCGCATTCATGCTGAACTGGCCACACCTAATACCACCAGTTTAGGCTATAACAGCATTCGTTTTGATGATGAAGTAACTCGCTATACCTGTTATCGGAATTTTATTGACCCCTACGCTTGGAGTTGGCAACAAGGCAACTCACGCTGGGATTTACTTGATGTGATGCGTGCGTGTCATGCTTTGCGCCCAGAAGGTATTGAATGGCCTGAAAACCAAGAAGGCTTTACCAGTTTTAAACTGGAGCACCTTTCTAAAGCCAATGGTATAGAACACAGCAATGCTCACGATGCGATGGCTGATGTGATTGCCACCATTGAGCTCGCAAAAAAAATCAAAGCCGCACAGCCTAAGCTGTTTGATTATTTCTTATCGATGCGCCATAAGCGTAAGCTGATTGATTTGGTTGATATTGTTAACATGACGCCATTAATGCATGTCTCTGGCATGCTAGGACGTGAGCGCAGTTACACCAGTTGGGTTGTACCTATTGCTTGGCACCCCACCAATCAAAATGCCGTAATCGTGGTCGATTTGGCGAAAAATCCCGAGCCGTTATTCGAGTTAACCAGCGAGCAACTCTTACAGCGCCTCTATACTAAACATGATGACTTGGCAGAGGGTGAGCTGCCTGCGCCAGTTAAGTTGATTCATTTGAATAAGTGCCCCATTTTAGCCCCAGCGAAAACCCTTACCGCTGAAAATGCCGCCACCATAGGTATTAACCGCGAGCAGTGCTTGGCTCATCTTTCGCAAATTCGTCAACAACCAACATTGCGTGAAAAGTTAGTGGATGTGTTTAGTGCTGAACGTGATTTTTCAGCCAGCAGTGATGTCGATAGCCAACTCTATGATGGGTTCTTTTCTCCTTCCGATCGCGCGGCAATGGACATTATTCGCTCTGCGGCGCCGGAGTCGCTCGCTGATTTAGATATTCAATTCAGTGATCAACGCATTGCACCCCTGCTGTTTCGTTATCGAGCTCGTCATTATCCTTGGACACTCAATGAAACAGAACAGCGCCGCTGGGCAAGCCATTGTCAAGATTACTTTGCTACTCAGTTACCAAGTTATATGCTCAACTTAGAAAATTTGGTCGAGCAACATCAACACGATGCTAAAAAAATCGCCATACTGAAAGCGGTGTATCATTATGTTGAAGCGCTGGCTTCTTAAACGGCTTATAAAAAGAAGGCTTTATTAACGCTATGATACCTAACTTAGCCAAATTATTGAAAACGACCGCGCAGTACGTAGTCTCAATGGGACTGATTTTCCTCTGTCTTTGGGCTGGAGTTAGCCTACAACATTGGTTAGGAATTACGATTCCAGGCAGTATTTTTGGCTTGTTGATTTTATTTGCTTTACTGGCTAGCGGTCTCGTTCCCGTCGACTGGGTTCGGCCCAGCGCGCATCTTTTTATCCGTTATATGATTTTGCTGTTCGTACCGATCAGCGTCGGTTTGATGGTCCATTTTGATAGGTTATCCGCTAATCTTTGGCCGATTCTCGCCAGTGCGATTGGCGGTACCGCTTTGGTTTTAGTTTCTCTTGGCTATGTGCTTGATCGCTTTCTCAAAAGAGGCAAAAAATAATGTGGTTACTGGTTACGCTGATGGTGTTTTTTTTCGCTCGTTGGGTAGCACAAAAATACCGTTCACCTTTGGTCAACCCATTGTTGATCTGCATCGCTATCTTAATTCCGTTACTGATCGTTTTAGAGGTTCCTTACCAAGCCTATTACGCCGATAACCATTGGATCAGTGATTTACTCCAGCCAGCCGTCGTGGCGCTGGCCTACCCTCTTTACGAACAGCTGCCACAAATCCGTTCGAATTGGCGGATTATTCTATTAGCCTGTGGGGTGGGAAGTATTATGTCCATGCTCACGGCCAGTATTATTGCCTTATCAATGCAAGCGGATATCGCGTTAGTCGCTGCCTTGATGGGCAAATCCGTCACCACACCGATTGCCATGGAAGTGAGCAGTAATTTGGGTGGAGAGCCCGCTATCGCCGCCATTCTTGTCCTGTTGGTGGGGTTATTTGGCGCTATTATGGCCTACCCGATTTATAACCTGCTTAATATTACCCACCCGATTGCCAGAGGCTTAACCACAGGGACTATTGCTCACGCGCTAGGAACGGCTACCTGCGCTGAAAAAGATCCTCGAGACGCGGCGTTCAGCTCGTTGGCTCTTGTGCTCTGTGGTGTAATCACCTCCATTTTAGCTCCCGGCTTGTTTGCTTTTAGTCTATGGCTTTTTTATTAAACTCGCCTTGTTGAGGTTTTGGGGAATTCGATGGGTATTATGTGTGACCTCACTCTAATTATGAAAAATGAAATCAATTTACATTTAAAAAAGTGACAACAATCACAGATTGGCCGCGATAATTATCTAAAATGGAGCTCAATTGACCAATTAAGGATGAATTATGCATAGCCGAATTGAACAGGCATTATCACCAATGCCAGCCGCGCTTACCGAGTATCTAACGCCCATCGTCACGGCTGATCATTTTGATGCCACCCTTTCTGCTGATCAATTCAATCAATTACTCGCCTTATCGGGATTAAGTGACGCCGATCTCAGAGTCGCTTTATTGCCACTCGCTGCCGCTTATGCGTACGTACCTATTTCAAATTTTCATGTGGGGGCGATTGCTCGAGGAGTAAGTGGACGACTCTATTTTGGCGCTAACATGGAATTCTCTGGAGCACAGCTAGGACAAACGATTCATGCAGAGCAAGCCGCGATCAGCCATGCGTGGATGAAGGGTGAACAAGGTCTAGCCAGTATGACCGTTAACTATAGTCCTTGTGGTCACTGCCGACAGTTTATGAATGAACTGAACACAGCTCCCTCTTTAACCATTCAACTGCCACAACGTGAAGAAAAGTCCTTACAGTATTATTTACCTGAATCTTTTGGTCCAAGTGATTTGGGAATTCAATCTGCATTAATGACCCCGATTGATCATGGTTACCGTAGTGATGAGCAAGATGCATTAATTCAAACCGCCATCGGCGCACTCAACCGTAGCCATGCCCCTTATACTAATAATCTCAGTGGCGTAGCTTTGCGCAGTGCTTCTGGTGCTGAATACAACGGCGCTTATGCCGAGAATGCCGCTTTTAATCCAAGCTTACCACCGTTACAAGTCGCGTTAATCCAATTGCGTATGGCAGGGGAAGAATTCACCGACTTAGCGGGCGCTGCGTTAGTCGAGATGGCACAAGGTCAAATCAGCCATTTAGCCGATACACAAGCCACGTTAGAAACGATTAATCCAGACCTTCCTCTGATTTATTTAGCACTCTAGTCTTAGCCAATATTGATTACTCATCGCGTTAGTATATTGATGAGTAATCGATAACAAACCGACTTTATTACCGCACTCATACCCATACTTAATTTCCTCCAACCCAAATAGCAAACGTTTTCTTTTTCATGCTGTTCCAGTATCATTGCCGCTGTTTTTATCTCTCAAGCGAAAGTCAATGTCATCTGGGCATTGAGTATGAATAAGGATTCTTTATGTTGGGAACGGCTACTCTCAATAGTGCAACACGGGTGCTATTACTTGGTTCAGGCGAACTCGGTAAGGAAGTCGCTATTGAATGTCAACGTCTTGGTTTAGAAGTCATTGCTTGTGATCGCTATGCGAATGCCCCTGCGATGCAAGTCGCACATCGCTACCATGTATTCGATATGCTTGATCCTCAAGCGCTGCAGCAAGTCATCGAGCAAGAGCAACCTCACTATATCGTGCCAGAAGTGGAAGCCATCGCCACGAATAAACTAGTCGAATTAGAAACACAAGGTTTCACGGTTATCCCAACCGCCAAAGCGACTCAATTGACGATGAATCGAGAAGGCATTCGCCGTCTCGCGGCTGAGCAGCTATCGCTACCAACCTCCAATTATCAATTTGCGGATAGCTATGAGCAATTCGTGCTCGCTGTCGAGCAAATTGGCTTACCTTGTGTCTGTAAACCGATCATGAGCTCTTCTGGTAAAGGTCAAAGTGTTTTAAAAAGCCCAGAAGATATTGAACAAGCATGGCACTATGCTCAACAAGGCGGACGTTCAGGTGCAGGTCGAGTGATCGTCGAAGGTTTTGTTGATTTTGATTATGAAATCACCTTATTAACGATTCGCGCTATCGATGGTGTCCATTTTTGCGCCCCTATCGGTCACCGACAAGAAGAGGGTGATTATCGTGAGTCTTGGCAGCCACAAGCAATGTCCGAAAATGCCTTAAAAGCCGCAGAATATGTTGCCGAGGAAATTGTTAATGCGCTTGGTGGCTATGGATTATTTGGTGTTGAATTGTTCGTCAAAGGCGACCAAGTCATTTTCAATGAGGTCTCCCCTCGACCACACGATACTGGTATGGTGACGATGATTTCGCAAGATTTATCGGAATTTGCACTGCACGTGCGGGCTTTTATCGGTTTACCCGTCGGAGCGATAACTCAATATGGGCCTTCAGCTTCAGCCGCAATTCTTGGTCAAGGTATCTCAAACAACATCCAATTTTCAGGATTGGATGATGCGCTAAGTGTACCAACCGCTCAGGTTCGTCTATTTGCGAAACCTGAGATTAATGGGCGTCGTCGTTTAGGTGTCGCTTTAACACGTGGTAAAACGACGACCGAAGCCACAGATCGAGCCATAGAATGCGCTAAAGCGATTAGTATTGAGTACTAATCGTATTACTGTCACTCAACAATAAATCGTGTCGATAACAAAAACAGCGTTCTCATTATGATCAGTAATGAGAACGGCAACACTATTTGATTTTTTCTATCGTCTCCGCAACGTACACCGCACCCTTACGTATTTCTTCAATCAATGTTTTGGTAATACTTAACTGGTTATTACACTCTGTCACCTTGGAACGCACACTGTCTAAACTCGCTTCTGAGGTTGTCGTTAATTCGGTATTTCTTTTTACAATGGCACTGATTTCATCGGTCGCTTTAGAGGTGTTGGCTGCAAGTGAGCGGACTTCATCGGCAACGACCGCAAATCCACGGCCATACTCGCCAGCCCTCGCCGCTTCAATCGCCGCATTCAACGCCAATAAGTTGGTTTGATCAGCGATACTAGAAATGGTGGTCACAATTTGCACAATCTGTTTAGATTGCCCAGCTAATTGCCCCATTAGCTCATTGGCTTTATTGACCGTAGCTTCAATATCTTGTGCACTAGCAGCCGCATCGGCCACCATTTTTGAACCATCATGAGTTAGAGAAACCGTTTCTTGAGAACGCTGCTCGGCAATCAGAGTAGCCTCTTCTATCCGTTTTGACCTTTGTATTCTATCGGTTATATCACTAGCAAATTTAGTAACTCGAACGATCTTACCTTGATCATCAAAAATCGGATTGTAGGTCGCTTCTATCCAAATTTCCTCACCATACTTAGTCAAGCGTTTAAATAATCCTGATTGAAACTTGCCTTTCGCTAATTCGCTCCAGAATTTAGGGTGTTCTTGATGAAACGCTTCATCGCAAAAAATACGATGATGTTTACCGACAATCTCATTCAATTGATAACCAAGTGCCGTTAAGAAATTTTTATTGGCTTCAATAATTGTCCCATCCGGTGTGAAAGAGATCACCGCCATCGATTTCTCCACAGCATTAAAAACGGCCGCCTGCGAATCTAATTTTTGTTTCGCTTTAGTCACATCACTGGCAATTTTAATCACCTTATAGACTTTACCTTGCTGATTTTTAATCGGTATATAGGTCGCTTCGATCCAAATTTCTTGCCCGCTTTTGGTTAAACGACTGAACGTTCCCGATTGAGATTGCCCTTGAGCAAGCTGCTGCCAAAAAGTTGAGTAAGCAGGTGAATCACTCAGTTTTTTAGCACAGAACATTCGATGATGATGCCCTTTAATCTCTTCTAAACCATACCCTGTGACTTGTAAGAAAAGCTTATTCGCAGATAACACTTCACCTCGGGGTGTAAACTCGATGTAAGCGGTATGATTACCGATTGCCGCAAGAATATCGCCCGCAGCGATTAACTGGTCACGCTCTTGAGTAACTTGTTTTAATTGTTTGGACTGCTGATTAAAAAACATAAAACGATCCTTATTATCTACGGCTAAGGCTGAGGCTCAAAATAGAGCCTAATTAACAAATCCTTGATTACAGTTTATATCATTATGCCGAAAAGCCTTGGCTCTTTATGTTTTTATTAACCAGACCTCTTCAGCAAAATAACTGACTCCTTTTTTGACGCTTTCCGGATGCTGTGCATCCACTTCATCACGAGCTAAACGTTGGATATCAAAACCATTAAATAACTGACGAATTTCTTGTTCATTAACACTAAATGGTGGGCCGCTGCGCTCTTCTTGAGGATAATCCAAACTGATCAGCAATATTCTACCTCCCGGCTTCAGTAAGCTTTTTAAGCGCTCAGCATAGTGTACTCGCATCTCTTCTGGGAGAGCGATTAAGGCCGCGCGATCATAAATAATATCAACCGGAGTCAATGGCGCGGTAAAAATATCCCCAGTATAAAGAGTCAGTTCATCAAATTGGTAACTCTCATGCTGTGCAGACAGTTGAGTCACTAATGGCGTATAAAAATGTTCAGCAAAAAAGGCTCTTACTGCTATTGGGCTAAGCTCAACACCTTGAACCTCATCATGTCTAGCGGCTAGCCAGACTAAGTCTTCACTTTTTCCACACAAAGGAACAAAAACGTTATCGCTACGTTGGGGTAACGTCGCTGACCAATATTCCATGAGTAATGGATTAACGTCATCAAGATGGAAACCAAGCTGATTCGCCGCCCATTTGTTATGCCAAAATTCTGGATCTCTCATTTTTCTCAACCATTGTATTATTCAAAGACGACTAGCTTACTGATACGCTAAAGTACGCAAAAGGCTGCATTATGCTGTTGTCATCAATAAGGCTCAACATCAAATGTGAAGGATATACATTTCTTTACATTCGAATGCGGAACTGTGGACCCAATCAAGAGTCTCAACACTGTGACCAAAGCCATATTATTGAAATAGAGAAGATACTTTAGGTTGAATTCGTTTCAGTCACCCCAACTTAAACCTTAGTGGCTTCTGTTTGTTGTTGGATTAGCGTTCTTTTAAGTCCTTCTTTTGACCTAAACAACGCAAGCTAAGGAGAATGAATGAGTCTATTGCTAAGAACGACGGCCCTCATGCTATTCATGTTAAGCCGAGCCCCTGCCTTCGCCGCAACCATTCCGGTCAATGTATCGTCTCAAACGCCTCAAGGAGAATATCAAAATGAAATCAATGCCCAACGCTTTAAGCATAGTTTAAGTGGTTTATACGGTATCCAAACCACGCATCACTCGGTCATTCAACTATACAGTAACTTTGATGAACTTTATCAAAAAGCGAGTGACGCTCAACCAGAGCTAGAAGCCTTATGTACTGGTACCGCAATGCTCACATCGGCTCAAGCCCTATTTTCTGGAACTAAATCTCGTTCAAGAGCGCTCGAAAAAATCGCATTAGAACTCAATGGCCAACCAGAACGAATTACTGATTTAGCACGCGCGACCATCATTGCTGACGATGTACCAAGTTTAGTCGAAGCTTATGAGGTGTTAGGACGCGAAGCGAGGATCGTGAAAGTAAAAAATCGCTTTAAAACACCAGCAGCCTCTGGCTACCGTGATTTAAATCTCTTAGTCGAATTACCAAAAAGTAAAATTATTGCCGAAGTTCAATTGCACTTAAAAGCCATCGCGGAAGTCAAAAGTGGCCCAGAGCATGCTTTATACGAACAAATACAGCATATAGAACGTAACGCCAGCCAAGAGCAAAGACCACTCACCGATTGGGAAGTAGCCAAAATCCATCAAATTCGCCATCAATCTCTCAACTTATATCAACAGGCTTGGCAGCCGTACATTACGACAAATATCCAAGCGGCTTAATTATCTCGATCACAATAAAGAACGCAGAGTCTAGATGGCTCTGCGTTCTTTTGTTGATGTTTTGTCTATGAACTCATTAGTTTTTGAGCAAACTAAACTGAGTTCAATGATTTTTATCGTGATTAATCGAAATAAACCACTAAGTCAACATTCTCACCTCGTGCTTGCGCATCCAAAGTGAAGTAGATATAACCGGCTTTTTCTATTGGCATCGATAGATATTCATGACTGTCTGATCGCACAGAGTTCCATTGATAGTCATCTCTACTTGGCCATGTGACTGGGCTTGCAAAGAGATCAACATTATTCGTGGTGGATTGTGTTGGCGTCATCCATATTTGGACACGTTGAACACCTTCAGGGACGTAAATCGCTGCATAACGACGCTGATTCACCATTAAGTTCTGTTTGACCTCAGCCTCAAGGCGTATCGGGTTCAAATCGTCAACTTCATGGCTTGGGGTGCTAGTTTGGTCATATTGGATCTGTGCCAATAGCTTGACATCAGAAAACGCCGCTCTCCCAGTGACACTAATATAATAACGACCAGCTTGTACATAACCATCCGCTTGAGGCTTAAAACTTAATATCTCATTACTACCAAGGGCAACATTACTGAATTGATAATCATAATAATGAGCGACTTTTTCATAACTCATGTATAAGTCCGCATCACCTTGCCCATCAATCGTAACCTGAAAGCTTAACGTGCGCTCAGGAACATCAATATAATAGAGTTGCTCAGAAAGATAATTACCGTACAATATTATCGCTTGATTAGCCTCTAACTCTATCGGTTGTGCCTCTTGTGGCTGCTCAGGTGTTGGATCAATCGAGGGTTGCTCATCAACATTTAAGGTATCCAACCAGCGCGAAAAGTCCTCATCATATTGAGTACCTAATTGTTTCATCACTTCTGCCCACTGTGCATATTGACCTTGTCTTGCCAACGCCAGCAAGCGATCCACATCTTGAGGATGCACTTCTAACATATAGCGCACTGCGAGATAACCCCAACGATAAATACGATTAGTATCATGAGAATAGGTGGTCGCCATAACATCAGAAAGGCTCATTTTCCCCTGTTGAATCGTGCGAATAGCAGCATCGTAACCTTGTTTATAATGCATGTATTCCGCAAAACCTTCTAACCACCAGACAATATGTCCATGAGCAAGGTTTTCGCCAAAACCGCCATATAAGTTAAATCGTCCATCCAAATAGTGGACATATTCATGTTCAAGGTTAAGAATTGATAGCGCATCTTCACCGTTAGCATAGCGATAAGCGATAAATCGTGCTCGATTATTCGGATCGGCTGGATTGCCCTCTAGATACTGACCACCATTATCCGTCGTGTTATTAAACAAAAATGCGGAATAATCGACGTAACTTTGGTTATTCGCAAACACCACAACTTCTACTTTGTCATTCAAATCGTCGGCTACCGGTAGACCACCGCTATTGACAACCTGATGGAAATCTTGCTCTTTCGCGTTGAGAACCGAACAGACTTCACGCTCTTGTTGTATGGTCAAATCTTGCGAACGAACAATTGCTGGGCCATCACATTGGTGCCAATTAGGTAATATACGCGCTGCTAGGTTATCTTTTTGCGCTTCTATATTTATATCGGCAATCGCTTCTGGGGCGAAGTGCTGGAGCATCTCTACCGCTGCCAACCATAGCGTTTCATGTTCACTACCTAACGGGTAACGTTGTAACGTATCTAGCATCACTTGTTTCGCTTGTTGGCGAGTAACTAACTGAGAGGAAGCCAGTAACCGTCCTGTTTCTCGAATCGCATTAAAAACTAAAAATTTTGCGTCGGTGGTTAATGCCCACTGATTGTTTTGCGCAAACCGCTCCAAAGTATCAATATGTTGTGGATTGTGAGCTAAATATTGATAAAACTCATCTCGTCCGATATGACCGGCCATAGCTCTAAATAAATTATTTAAGCCATCAACCCATTGAGTATTTTGCGCAGTATCGGGGGTAAAGTGCTCTAATAACGCCATCATACTGTCCATCGTCAATGGCAGTTGTTTAATGCTATCCGCCATCAAACTCATGTTTTTAAAGGCACTAACTTGCTCTCGGCCTTGATTAACCACATGAGGAGAGCGCAGAAACTGATTGATTGTTTGTGCAATTCGCTCGTTTAATGCTTGAGAAAATGGCTGATGTTCACCTTGGGCATAAAAACGCACATAATAAGCAGCACGAATAAATTCACTTAAATTATTAATGATCTTCGCTTGATCCGCCTGCCCTTGATACTGACCAACGTGAGTCATTAAGTCACGCTGAATGGCTGCAATACTCTGTTCGCTGTATAAATCGTTGAGGCTATCTACTCCAGCGCTATACCATGAACTATAGCAAGTGTGGTCTGCATGTTTAATACTGGCTAACCGATCATCGGCCTGAGCTAATTCAGAAAAATAACAATGGTTATCAGCTAAACTGGCCGAAGAAAAAGCCAATAAACAGGCTAGCATTAATGGATGTTGACGACGTAAAGAAAAAGGAACCATATAACTCACTCCAAAGCGTAAGTGAGCTTTCCTAACGACTTGGATAAAAACCTAATTAGGTACGCCATTCATAGAAGGCCATTCTATAGCCTATTAAGACGGTACAGACATTAGTAGCATCCAGTTGCTTAGGTAAGCTTAAACTTAGGCGCTTTATTATTGATTGAACAGAGGCGTGGTTATACGGATAACGGCGGGGATATGAAACTAGGTTAATTTAAAAACAAGAGACTGCTTCCAAAACAGAAGTTAAGAAAGGCTTTTCTATCAACAGGTTAAGTAAAAACACCGAGGCCATACTTAACGTATGGCCTGATGCGATGTATTGCTATTTTACCACTTGAATATTTTCGACACGGGCTTTTAACTTCTGTCCTGGACGAAATGTAACGACACGCCGAGCTGAAATCGGAATATCTTCTCCAGTTTTAGGGTTTCGACCTGGCCTTTCACTTTTATCTCGCAGATCGAAATTACCGAAACCAGACAGTTTTACTTGTTCGCCATTCTCAAGTGCTTTACGAATTTCTTCAAAAAATACTTCCACCGTGTCCTTGGCATCCCGTTTACTAAACCCTAGTTTTTCGAACAGGTTTTCAGCCAAATCGGCTTTTGTGAGCGCCATAAACTTTCCTCAAAGCTAGGTTAAACTTTGCTGCATTAAGCAGCATAAAAATCATTTTTGTTCAGCCAATCAAAGACATATCGGCTCTGTTGAAAAGTGTATGCCAAGCTTATGATTTTCGCCAACTTTTTTATTATGAAGGATATCGACTGGGAAGCCTTTAGAATGGTACATTTTTCATACAGTCGTGAAATTAAAAACTTAATTTATTAAAAATAAAAAATTTAAATCTAAATTTACACATAAAATAAGACAATTAAAGACTATAACACTAAAAACACAAACC
>NZ_WXWK01000016.1:0-17753 GCF_009904835.1 Vibrio sp. V33_P6A3T137
GAATAAAGCGTATTTCTGCGTATCCTTTATGTAAATATAATGTTAATCAAAAGTGTCTGGCATGTGTTTTCATTAAGGAGTCAATAATGTTATCTGCACATGAAACAACCCTACAAATTACTCATTTAAGTCCAGAGGTAACACGCCAATTAGCGCCATCGTTTGCCACGCTGCCCCATACCGAACATGCTGATGGTAAATACCGCTTGCGTCGTTATTCGGTGATTCAGTATCGAGATGGTCAAGTGGTTTCTCTTGGAAAAAATGAGTTTGTGCAAAGCGAGGACATTAACCATTTTCAAGGGGATATTGTTCGTCAGTTTGAGCCGATTCTTGCCGAGACACTTAATAGTGAGGGAATGCGTGAGGTATGCGAGTTATTTATGCAGGCTAATGAGTTACCGAATGGGCAAGAGATAGAGATTCATCAAATTCGAGTGACGGCGATTTATGATGAAACTCAAGTCGCTCCAGAAGGCGTTCATCAAGATGGGTTTGATCATATCGCCTTAGTCAGTATTGACCGCTATAACATCGTTGGTGGTGACATTATGCTTTACAACGACTGCCATGAAGCGCCATTTTTCCGTAAAGTGCTTGATAATGGAGAGGTGGCGATACTCGCAGACAGTAAGTTATGGCACAACGCGAGTCCCATTCGCTCGGTGGATCACACTCAAGAAGGGCACATGGATGTTTTTGTTCTAACCGCTAAGGATGGTCGCCATGAGTTTCACTCCTGAGCAAGCACGGGTGCAGTTTTCTGCTTTAGCCCAGACTCACCATGATCGGCCAGTGTATTTCTTTGATGGACCCGGTGGTTCTCAGGTGCCTCGCTCAGTGCTACAAGCGATGACGGATTATCTGGGTCACTTTAATTCTAATCTTGGTGGTCACTTTTTTTCGAGCCAGCGGACAACGGATCTCATGTTACAAGCAAGAGAATCGGCTCAAGCGCTACTCAATGCTGAATCGTCGGGTAACATTGTCTTCGGTGCGAATATGACCTCCTTGACGTTTCAACTCAGTCGCAGCATCAGTCGAGAGTGGCAAACGGGTGATGAAGTGGTTGTTACGGCCTTGGATCATTATTCTAATGTATCGAGCTGGGAACAGGCCGCACAAGATAAAGGGGCGCTTGTTCATCAAGCAAGGATCAATCCTGAAAACGGTACGCTGGATATTGATCATCTTTTAAGCCTAATTAATGCTCAAACAACTTTGGTCGCGTTGACTTATGCGTCTAATACGACGGGTTCAATCGTCGATGTCAAAAGGGTTATCGAGGCAGCTCACGCGGTAGGGGCTCAAGTGTTCATTGATGCTGTGCATTATGCGCCGCATCATTTGATTGATGTCCAAGATTTGGAGTGTGATTTCTTAGTCTGTTCGGCGTATAAATTTTTCGGGCCCCACATCGGTATTGCCTATATCCACTCTCAATGGCTACACAGTTTGCAACCTTATAAAGTGGAGCCCGCAACCAATATTGGTCCCGGCCGATTTGAAACGGGAACCCAGAGTTTTGAAAGCTTAGCAGGCTTAGTGGCTGCGATTGATTATTTGGCTCAATGGGGAGAAAGCGGTGCGCCTTTACGTCAACGTTTGGCGCAGAGTTTTGCGCAATTTAATCAACATGAGCAGCAGCTGAGTGGTTATTTTCTGCGTAAATTACAACAATTACCGCAAGCTCAACTGTATGGTCGATGGGAAGCGGACAGCGATAAGCGTACACCGACGTTCGCGATTCGTATCGCTGATCATTCACCAGAATGGATAGCTAAGACGTTAGGGGAACAAAATATTTGTGTCTGGAATGGGCATTTTTATGCGCTAGGTTTGATTCGTCAACTAGGGTTAGAAGCGAAAGGTGGAGTGGTGCGAATTGGTTTAATGCACTACAACACCGTTGAAGAAATCGATCAGCTTTTTAACGTATTGGCACCATTGGTTGAGCCAGTATCGCTCGTCGAGTAACGCCGCTAGTCGCCATCGGGCAAACTTGTTTGCTCGATGGCTCTCTGGATTATTTCCGATATTATTCGTTGTAACTCACTTCTACTTCGTAAGCGGTGTATTTGCGAATATTGATCACACCGCTATCAAAAATCAGATATTGACCTTTAATACCTTGTAACACACCACTAACTAATGGCTGTTTATCAAAATTATGGGAAGTGATTTTAATCGGATGTTGTTCAACCGGATAACTGATCTCGGTACCGCTCTCATTCAACTCAATTACCGCATCATCTCCAAATTGTTGTTTTAATTCGGTAATTTTTTCTGCTAATAATGGTGTTAACTTTGCAGCGTGTTCGGCTAAGGGCAGAGGTTCACCATCTCCTTTCAGTAGCGTTCGCCAATTGGTTTTATCAGCGATATGTTTAGCCAGTTCGACTTCGAGTAAGCCTGAAATATGTCGAGTTTTGACTTTGTACAGCGGTAATCCTTGAGTGGCTCCTTGATCTATCCAGCGCGTCGGAATTTGATTATGGCGAGTGATACCGACTTTTAAGCTCGAGGTGTTGGAGAGATAAACGTAATGATCGACCATACAGTGACTTTGTGCCCATTCAGGTTCACGGCAGGTGCCTTGTTCAAAATGGCAGGTCTCTGGTTTCATGATGCACATATCGCAACTAGCAAGTTTCTTCATGCATACAAAGCAATGACCTTGAGAGTAACTTTTTTTGGTCTTTTTGCCGCATGAATGGCAAAAAATATTACCCGTATGATGAAGTGTCAGCGTTTTGCCGATCAATGGATTAAGGTCGATCAGGTGCTCGCCAACGGGAAGTTGGTAATGAACCGTTTGATGATGTTGAGCGCGCATTTTTTGTAATACGCCGCGAATAGTTAAAGACATGACATCGCTCTTTTTTGTAGTGTTATCCCTTACTGACCGAAACTTACGTTGCTTATGACCTAGTTAATCAACGGATTATTGAGATCCGTAAGCCAGAGCATAGGTTATTATCGGCGTGTTTTCGGTCGTTTGGGTTTAGAATTATGTGATTACTTTTGAGTCCAATCAGACTCATCGACAGTGTTCTCGCTTAGTGTACCATTATCACGAGATTCAGACAGGATAGGTTCTTTGGGACCTAAGAACCTTGGTTGCGTATCGAGGAAGTAAAGATCTAAAACCGCTTTGCTTCTTGCGAAGACTTCACGTAAACGTACTTTGTATCCTAGATGATTTTTAGGACCGGGAACGGCTAGACAAGTGGCGTTAATCTCGTGATGTTGAGCGATAAAGAGCGCACGCTCGCAATGAAAACGTTGAGTGACGATCAAGAAATCATCGGTATCAAAAATGCGTTTCGCCCTGACAATCGAATCTAAAGTACGAAAGCCAGCATAGTCGAGATAGATCTGCCCATCGGGCACGCCCGCTTTGAGTAAATCGCGTTTCATCGTCCAAGGTTCGTTATAAGAACGATGAGCATTATCGCCGCTCAGAAGAAAATAATCGGTTTTATTGAGTTGATAAAGCTCAATCGCCGCTTCAATACGGTGTAGATAATAATCGTTTAAGGTGCGCCCAAGGTACTTACTGGTTCCTAGCACCACCGCGACATCAAATTTGGGTAATTTATTGATATCGCTAATAATATGCGGTTGAGTTTGCCAGCTTACCCAGCGGTCGATAGAAAAAATGACGGCTACGGCTATCAGGAAAAGCAGCATCAGTAAGGCTACGCCGCGGAGAAACCAACGTAAAAGCGTTTTCAGTCGGCCAATCATTAAATTTGTCGGTTTTTTTGTGCCCATAAACCTATCACAATAAAACTGATCATGATGATACTAAACATCATGCCTCGCTCTAAGTTGGCCAGTGTGCGAGTTAAGTAAGGGCTGGCTTTGACAATCAGTAAGCCATAACCAAACGCATTGACGATAATAAAGACTAAAGTGCGGACAATAAAATGCTGGTTATGCATCAGGCGACGCAGTAACGCATTCACCTCTCCGCCTAACATCACCAACCAACAGGCAATCAATGCCATCGAGATCTCAGCAAGATAGGGGGCCAGATACTGACCGGCTGGGGCAAAAAAACTCATCATATCGGTGCTCTAGTGATTAAAGCCTCGGAGCTGCTAACGTTGCACGACAAAACAGTGCAAAAATTAACAGCTCCTATTAACGCTTTGTTCAACGGGACGAATTAAAAAGCAGTACGCTTGTAACGACGATAAGCAGGTTGCCAGAAATGCTGTTCAATGGCAACGTCCAAAGCTTCATCGGTAATTTCTAACGCAACGCCTTGTTCTATGGCTTTTTTAGCGACAGCAAAGGCAATTTTCTTCGAGACAGAATGAATCGATTCTAGCGGTGGCAGAAGTGGACCGTGACCATTAATCGCTAGTGGTGAGCAGAGTGATAAAGCTCGGCTCGATTCCATTAACATTTCATCGGTCACTCGCTTTGCTCCTACGGCGAGTACGCCTAAGCCAATCCCGGGGAAGATGTAGCTGTTATTACACTGGGCAATGGCGTACGTCTTACCATCATGGATGACGGGAGCAAACGGACTACCAGTGGCGACTAACGCTTCACCATTGGTCCAGTGAATAATGTCGGCAGGCGTCGCTTCAACTCGACTCGTCGGGTTAGAGAGAGGAAAAATAATCGGTCGAGGGCAATGTGCATGCATCTCTTTGATCACTTCCTCACTGAATAGGCCTGGAGCGCCTGAAACACCCACCAACACGGTTGGTTTGGCATGACGCACTACATCGACCAATGAGTAACCATTACCTTCAGAAGTCCAATCTTGTGTATTGTCTTTTTTCTGCACCAGACGCTGTTGGAAATCAAGCAGATTCGGCATCCCTTCTTCTAATAGACCCCAACGATCGACCATATAGACTTGTGAACGAGCTTGAGCATCGGAGATCCCTTCTGAGACCATCTGGGCAATAATCGCTTCAGCAATGCCACAGCCAGCGGAGCCTGCACCTAAGAAGGTAATCCGCTGTTGTGATAATTGGCTACCTGCCGCTTTACAAGCCGCCAGTAGTGAGCCAACCGTGACCGCCGCCGTGCCTTGAATGTCATCATTAAAGCAGCAAATGCGATTTTTGTAGCGTTCCAGCAGTGGCATGGCATTTTTTTGCGCAAAATCTTCAAATTGAATCAAGGCATCTGGCCAACGATGTTGTACCGCTTGGATAAAATCTTCGACAAAGTTATCGTATTCGGCTCCGGTGATCCTAGGATGACGCCAGCCCATGTACATCGGGTCTGCTAGGCGTTGTGGGTTATTGGTACCGACATCCAATACGATGGGTAAGGTATAGGCCGGACTGATTCCGCCACAAGCCGTGTAAAGTGATAATTTACCGATTGGAATGCCCATACCCCCAATCCCTTGGTCGCCAAGGCCGAGAATACGCTCACCATCAGTCACCACGATCACTTTCACGTTATGGTTTGCCGCGTTATTAAGCAGATCATCGATACGATCTCGGTTAGCGTAGGAGATAAATAGCCCACGACCACGACGGTAAATATTAGAGAAATTCTCACACGCAGCGCCAACCGTTGGGGTGTAAATGATCGGCATCATCTCAGAGATATGGTTTTGTACTAAACGATAGAAGAGAGTCTCGTTGGTGTCTTGAATATTGCGTAGGTAAATATGCTTATCCATATCACTTTCAAAGCTGCAATATTGTTGGTAAGCACGGACCACTTGTTCTTGAATCGTTTCTGTTGATTCTGGAAGTAAGCCTTCCAAGTTAAAAGATGCACGTTCTTCGGCGCTAAAGGCACTGCCTTTATTCAGTAAAGGGGTGCTAAGTAGCGCTGGGCCAGCATAAGGAATATAAAGCGGACGTTTATCGTTATTCATTTGGTGCCTATGTAGGGTAGGTGGGAACAGATGGTTAAAAATGATAGCGGCTTATCCGCTAAGTTGTAAATAGATAAGCCTTTCCGTTTAAGTGATTATTTTCATTATAGACTTAATTAAAGGTTAAATCGGTCACTCTCGGGTACTTTTTGATTGATAACCTTCTGTTGACGAGAAGAGTACCAATCAGAAACATAGTCGGTATATAGTGTTACAAGTTTGATTTTGTATATTCCAGTTAGAAGAGAATACTTCCCATAAAAGATTGTTTTTACATATCGTATTGCTATATAAGTGTTCCTGCATAATAGTAAGCCCGCTAGGATAGATTTTTACATTGAGGTAAACATGCAACAATCACAACGAGTTTCTGTCGTGTTTGATTATGCGAGCTTTTTAGGAGCATCGTGTACCAAACGATGGAATTTTTCTGATGTATTAGCCTCCTTTGCTCCGATTTTCGGTACCGTCTGGCAAGATACCGTTAAACAGAGTAAAACCCATGAAGAGCGACTATGGGATTTGGCCTTAAGCACGTTATCTAGCCGTCGAAGTGACGAAGCCAATCTCATCGCATTGCTCAAACTGGCTAAAGCCGAAGGGATAGAAGAGCTAACACTGATCATGCCTTATGGATTAGAGCCAGCGCAGGTTCTGTTGATCGAGCAAAGCGCCGAGGTTAAATTACAGCCCGCTCAGGGGGATGAGTTTTTGGTGATCGTTAACCCCGCTTTGCCCGTGAGTTAGCGCTTTCATTATCATCCGCACCCATCGATCAGATGATGAGTGCGGGTAAAAAACAGCGTTAGACAATCAAATCGTATTGATCACGCAATATAGCGATGATCTCTTGTTTAGGATGGCTACTCAGTTTGATAGGGTGTCCGACAATTTTTTCTGCAATGCCTAAATAGGTGCGCGAAATGTCCATCAGTGCTTCTACCGGAAGCGCATTATTTTGTGCCAATGCTTCGCGCTCTGTCATCCGTTCTTTATTGAGTAAAATATCTGGGTCGGGGAAGTAACTAAGCAAGAATTGGCGGAAGCCTTCTTTTGAATTTTCGACGATTTGGCCTTTTTGATAATATTCGGTGTCCCAAATGCGCGAAGAGTCGGGCGTACCAACTTCATCCATATAAATCAGTTTTTCTTGTCCATTGGCATCGGTAACATAACCAAACTCAAATTTGGTATCAACAAACTGTTGCCCGATGGCTTTTAATGCTTCACTAATCACGCTAAAACCCTGTTTAAGCAGCGTTTCGTAATGATCAATATCAGCAGGATGAGTAAAGTTAAATGCAGCGAAATTCTGTTCGATATCGTGTCGAGTGATATTCACATCATCGGCTTCAGGAATACCAGGGATCCCAGTTAAAATACCTTTGGTTGATGGCGTGATCAGTAGCTCAGGGAGTAGGCTATCTTTTTCCAATCCATCAGGCAGAGCAATACCACAAAATTCGCGTTCACCTTTAGCGTAAGCACGCCACATCGATCCAGTGATGTATTGGCGGCAGATCGCTTCGATTTTAATCGGTTTGGCTTTTTGGACTATCCACACTAAAGGGTGAGGAATGTCGACGATGTGACTATCGGCTAACCCTTGTTGTTTGAAAAGGCTAAACCAATGGTTAGAAATAGCATTGAGCGCCGCGCCTTTACCGGGAACGCCTTTTAATCCACCTTCTGCATGCCAAATACAATCAAAAGCAGAGATACGATCGCTGATCACCATAATTGCCAGTGGTGCATCTTTGGCAATCGGATAACCTTTTTCTTGGATCAATCGCTGACTGTCTTGTTCGGTAAGCCAGTAAACCGAGCGGACTTTACCGCTATGTACAGGCAAGTGGGTACGAATGGGGAGGTCGTCATTGACGGCAAGAACTTGATCAGCAAGACTCATGAAACATTCCTATCTGGATTAAACAGCGTTGACAAGAAAAACCCTCTGGTTTGTAAACCGACCATTGGGTCTTGTTTATGGCACGCATCATACCAGAACTATTTTCTGTCGCCATATAAAAAGCAAACGTTTGCCTCGGTAGCTTATTGATGGATTCAGTCTCTGCTCGGGGTACCGTTGTTAATGAAAGACCGGTGAGGTTTTGTTCAGGAAAAAAACTTCACATTGGTGCTGTTTCGCCATGTGTTGTAAACGGCGTTGATTTGCTTTATCGATACCTGCCGAAGCAACAATAGCACTGGCATTGCCTGATTGAATCGCTTTGAGCACAATGTCTATTTCAGAACCTGAACGTGAAGCTTTCATATGAATAATTTTATGGCACTGGATCCGGTGCATGCTTAATTGTTGATAGTGAGGACGCGGGCATTGTGCAGTATAGAGAATCCATTGGTGTTGCTCGGATAGCTGAGCTAATCGAGACAACATAGGATAATTGAGCAGTGGTACGCTGTGGTGATTGACTGTGCAAGTCTCGTAAATCGTGTCTGAATAATGGAAGGTAGTGTTAAGCATAATACTGTCCTCATATACATGCTGTATTTATATACAGTAGTCGAGGCGTGGATGATGATCAAGTGGTAAGTGTGTTCGTTTTTAGTTCATTTCTGACATTTAGTCGTCATTTTTATCCTAGATGATTGATAAATAAGCGGTTGTTTTTTGAACGAGAGAGTAGATGAAAGATGTGAATTTGTGATCAAATTTACAGTTTGTTGAGATGAGAGATGAAAAGGGAATTTATTTAACAATAAAGCGCCTTGGCGGCGCTTCTATCGAGGTTAGGATGCTTGGTGCATTTGTCGTTCACGGGAGGCGAGTTCATCAAGATTGAATAACCTGACGTCCATTCTTGCCAGATCATGGCAATTTGGACAAGAATAATGCGCTTTACCGTCAATATATTCATGCTTAGTTAATTGGTTTGACAGTTTGCACCAATCGCACACTCCGATCACAGTAAACATTATTTCTCCCCACCTTATTCTGTTTGGTGTTTAATCTGTGCAGATTATCGCACATGCTCAGTAATTAAGTTAAGTATCTGTTACTGGCTTTGCGATGCTAATCGTTTGCTTTCTAATTTATTTAGAAGAGGTTGCGATATGTTTATTATAATTATTAACGCTTAGTTAACCTTTGGTTGATGATTTTCATCGCGCCGTTGAGGCGTTTCATCTCTTCTTCGCTACCTTGCAGATCGGGATGATAGATTTTACTCAGTTGTTTATAGCGTTGTTTGATGATTTTTTCATCGGGTAATCGATGAGGGTGAAAACCGAGTAGGGCGCAGGCCAAAGAAAAAGTCTGGTCGTGTTGGTGATGTGCCTGTTGGTGTTGTTGTTTTTTAAACTCTTGATAGAGCTTATCAAGTTGACGTTTTTGTTGTTTTATAATCGCCGCTTGCTGTTGGATCTGCTCTTTTTGTTCCATATTTAATTGCTCGGCTTGATGCTGTTGTTTGTTTTTGATTGAACGATACAGAGACAAGATGCCCATAATTAACAATAGGCCAATTAAAACGAACAAAAAATCGCTCATCAACGACATCGTATGATCTTGAGTTTGGCGTTCTTGTAACGCCTTATCTTCGTCCTCGTTCCTTAAACCGTCCTGTTGCGCTTGTATTTCGAGATTTTGTAAGGCAATTAATTGATTGGCTCGACGTTGATTAAAACGTTGTTGTAATAGTTCACTGTAGCGTTGTTCACCTAGCGGATGGCGATCCGCAATACTGTGATACCAAATTTCTGCCATGAGCAATGATTGAGGGAGATATTCTCCTTGTTGATATAAACGTCCCATTGCTAAGGCAGCCTCAACATCACCTAAGGTAGATGATTTGGTATACCAAAGTAGAGCTTGGGTTACATCAGTAGACGTACCTAGACCCTGTAAATAAGCATTGGCTAGTGGTGTCATTGCGGGTTGATAGCCGCGCTCTGCCGCTTGTAAAAACCAGTAATAGGCTTGGTCTGATTGCTGCGCTTGTTGATAGCTCACTGCTAATTGAAATTGTGCTTCCGGATTACCTAAGCGAGCTTGTTGGCGAACTTGATCGGTTTGCGCGGCAATAGGCCATGAACACACCAAGGTGAAAAAAAGCAGTAACCAGGGTGATAAAACGTGCATGCTCAGCGTGTCCTAATGAGTTGATGGTTGTGATCACCGTATCGGTGCTAATGAGAAAAAGGCCCAATTAAGGGCCTTTTAAGTATACTCTTGTTCACTAAACTTGCCTTGCTGGAGGGCTTATTTTAGCGGCAAAATTTGAATGTCTACTCTGCGGTTACAAGCTCGTCCTTCCACAGTACTATTGGTACAAATTGGGAAGCGAGAGCCATTACCTCGCGCGATAGCTCGTCCTGGAGCGACTCCTTGTGACAATAAGAAGCTACGTACTGATTCAGCACGACGTTCCGATAGCACTTGGTTAGTGGTATCACCACCAGTACTGTCGGTATGCCCATCAATCACTAAACTGGTGTCTGGGTATTGGACAAGAATTTTGGCTACGCCGCGTAGTGTACGGTGAATGCTTGAGTCGAGTTGATAAGAGTTGGTTTGGAAACCGATGCCGTTTTCCATACGCAATAAAAGTTGATTGTCGCCGACACGTTGAACTTGTACGCCTGAATGAAGCAATTCTTCACGCAAAGCTGCTTCTTGTTGGTCAAAATAGTAACCGACACCACCACCTACAGCCGCGCCACCAGTCGCACCAATTAAAGCGCGTTGACGGCGCTGTTTCGCATTATCACCAGTGGCTAAACCCGCGGCTGCACCAGCTACCGCGCCAATTAATGCTCCGCGAGTGGCGGCATTCGTTTCTGATTCGCCTGTTGTGGCATTTTGCCTTTGTGTGGCAGCACAGCCAGACAATGTGATGACCAGTGCCATCGCCAGCGTGATTTTTTTCAATGTATTCTCTCCGTGTTGGCAGTATGTGTTCATTTCCGCTTATTGGCTACGCTATGTGTAGTTTATAGCCTTAAACTTTTTAAGCTTTGGTTGGAAGTTGTTGGTCATCCAGCGGTAGGGGCGATAGGGAAAACGCCTTGAGTCCACTGGAATTAGCCTGAAATAAACAAAACTTATCGAATAAAGTCAATCCATTGATCTAAATTTTACATTCGCATCACTTAATTGAGCGTTATAGACGCAAGGTTATTTAAGTCGTTTTGGCGCTTGTGCACCATCAATCGGTCTATTAACGGAAACTTTACGGCCTTTTTTGAGCCCGACTTCATAATCTGCGGTGATGTTCTTCATCGCATCACGTAGCTGTTGCTTAAAGGTTTCCCGATCAATGTTTTCGAACTCTTTATCAATGTAACTGTTGATTTTATTCATTGAGTTTTCGTCAGGCGTAATGGTTGGCAATTTTTCCAGTGCGCCTTCTACCCAACCGGATAAAAACGAATTTACGCGCCGCGAGACTTCTGTCGTTGGTGTGCCACTGCCTGCAAAACTGTTGCGAAACTGTCCAGTCTGCTCATTCATTTCACGATAAATAATATCAAAAGCAAAGGCGGCAAAAATCGCTCTGTCTGCCTCACCGATAAATTCGACGCGTTTTAAACCTTTATGATTGATCAAAACGGCTTCAACACCAAATTTGGTATTAATGCCTCGGATAATACGTAAAATGCCGGAACTGATGGAGGCAGGCAGAAGATGAGTTGATTGGGTTTTACCCATTTTAATAAACTCAATATCGTCTTTATCCAACCCATATTTGAGCATCAGCCGGTGGGCCATTTTGATCGCGTTGGCCGCTTCATTGACATTAGCGGAGTTACCTAACTCTAGGCATTTGGCTATTTTTTTTAAGGCTTTTTGTTTATCCATCGAATTATAAAATCGGTTCCGCAGCGCTAAGAAAAGTCAGCTATTTTACCGTTTTTATCTAAGGAGTGAAAGGGATGCTGGATATTCGCCTACCGGCGGGACGAATTAACCGGTAATTCGATGTTATCTTGATGGTAACTTGAAGTTGCGGCTCGGTTGGTAAGCGACAACTTCAAGTCGGGTAAAGATAGATACTCGGTTAGATACCTAGTTCATCGAGTAAATCGGCGGAGAGGTCACTATTTGCTTGGCTTGCCGCTTTATTGGCCGCTTTGTCGGCCATCTTTTGTTGTGTATCAGCTAAAATAGAGTCTGGACTTTCATCTTCCTGAATTTCAAAGTCTTCCAATTGAATAAACTCAGTGCGATCCATGGCCAATTCTAGATAGAAAATATTATTATTTTCGGTCGAGAAGGTTACGCGGCGGGCTTGTGGTCGATCTAAGTTAGTATCAACCGATAAGTTAACTTGTTTGTTGAGTGACAACATTTTCGGCTGGTTTTGAGTGATGTTGGTTTGTAACTCTTTGCGTACTTTGTTGGTGAAATCACCGACCAGTTGGTTCATCAGTTCACCGAGTACATCACCAACTTCGTCGGAGGTGTGTAATACCGCAAGTTCATCTTCTGGCATGCCCATATTGCGCATATATTGGGTATACACTTCTAAAGCGGCTTTAGAAGTGAAGTTAATTACCACTAAACCAGAAAATCCGCCATCAAACAAAACGAAGCAGCCAAAGTCTGGTTTGAGTGACGTTTTGGTGATTTTTTGTACCATTGCCGAGTAGGTGATGTTCGAACCCGTGGCTGAGGAGAGTACGCTTGAAACCGATTGACAAAGTTTCAATAGAATATCTTCTGTGGTAACGACTTTATTTTTTTTCATATCTAGGTCCATGAGTGTGTCAGGGCTAAGTGGTTAATCAATGACCGCTTAGGAAAGTAGGCGACGAAAATGTATCTGTGTTTACTTAACGATAGCTCGATTTAGCTGACCTTCAACTCTTCCGTTATCTAAAAAATGGCTTAACTCTATTGTTGTTAAGATTCTGATTTGATCACTGATTTAAATGTTGTAAAGTGACCGGACTCAAAAAAATAAATTAAAACTCACCCATTACATAGCGCTGATTGGATCAGCGGCGTTCGGGCAGGAAGCAAATGTTACCAAGACTTCACCTCCAATCTGATGTTGATCCGGTTGTTTTAACCTTTTTACATGAGTTAAAAACAGCTGGGTTTACGGGCGATATCGAAACACAGTATGCCAGTCGTTTAGCCGTGTCTACTGATAACAGCGTTTATCAGCAACTTCCACAAGCGGTTGTTCATCCTAAAACTAGCCATGATGTTTCGCTTATCGGTCAATTAAGTATTAGGCCAGAATTCGAACGTGTCACGTTTTCTCCGCGTGGAGGCGGGACAGGCACCAATGGTCAAGCATTAACCAAAGGGATTGTGGTTGACTTGTCTCGCCATATGAATCAAATCCTTGAAATCAATCCAGAGCAAGGTTGGGTAAGGGTTCAGGCTGGTGTGATTAAAGATCAACTGAATGATGCGGTGCGTGCTTATGGCTATTTTTTCTCGCCCGATCTCTCTACCAGTAACCGAGCTACATTGGGTGGGATGATTAATACCGATGCTTCAGGCCAAGGTTCACTCAAATACGGTAAAACCTCCGATCATGTTCTCTCGCTACAAGCGGTATTTTCCGATGGGTCAATCTTAGAAACCGACGGTTCACGGGGCGACCCGCAAGCCAATAGCTATGCTGAAAAGGCCATGCAGGTTACCGAAGCCGTCTGCCGTGGCCAGCGAGAGCAGATAGTCGCCAAGTTTCCGCCTTTAAATCGTTTTTTAACTGGCTATGATTTAAAAAATGCTCTTGATGAACATACTGACGAATTTAATATCACCCGCGTACTGTGCGGCGCTGAAGGTTCATTGGCTTTTATTACCGAAGCCAAACTCAATCTCACCCCAATTCCTAAAGCGCGAACCTTAGTTAACATCAAATATGACAGTTTTGATTCGGCATTACGTAATGCGCCGCTAATGATTGAAGCCAATGCGTTATCGGTGGAAACGCTAGATTCAAACGTACTCAATTTAGCGAAACAAGATATTGTTTGGCATAGCGTCAGTGATTTGTTAACCGATGTGCCTGGCAAGGAATTGCTCGGCATCAATATGGTTGAGTATGCAGACCAAGACCCAGAGCAGGTAAAACAATTAGTCACGCAATTGACCCAGCGTTTAGATGTGATGATCAGTCAGCAGCAAGCCGGGATTATTGGTTATCAAGTGTGTGATGATTTAGCCAGCATTAACCGTATTTATACTATGCGTAAAAAAGCGGTAGGTTTATTGGGCGCGGCCAAAGGACGAGCTAAACCGGTGCCATTTACCGAAGATACTTGTGTGCCACCGCAGCACTTGGCGGATTTTATTAGTGAATTTCGCGCGCTGCTTGACGACAAAGGCCTCAGTTACGGTATGTTTGGTCATGTGGATGCTGGCGTATTGCACGTGCGTCCCGCACTTGATTTATGCGATCCCAAGCAAGAGTTAATGATGCATGAGATTTCCGATCAAGTCGTTAAGCTGGTGGCGAAATACGGCGGTTTAATGTGGGGGGAGCATGGTAAGGGTTATCGCTCTGAGTACGGCCCTGAGTTTTTTGGAGCGGAGCTATTTACCGAATTACGCCGCGTCAAAGCGGCTTTTGACCCTCACAATAAGATGAATCCCGGTAAGATTTGTACGCCCCTTAATAGCAGTTTTGAGCTGGTTAAAGTATCGGATACCAAGCGTGGTTATTTTGATCGGCAGATTGACGTAAAAGTTCGTGACAGCTTTAAGCAAGCGATGGAATGTAACGGCAATGGGCTATGTTTTAACTACGACACTAGCTCGCCGATGTGTCCATCGATGAAGGTTACCGCCGACCGTCGTCACTCGCCAAAAGGTCGAGCGGGTTTAGTGCGTGAATGGTTGCGTCAACTGACGGAGCAAGGGATTGATATCCTCGATTTAGAGCAACAAGCCTTGCAGAAAACAACCAGTGTTAAAAGTCTACTGGATCGCGTTCGGCAGCGTATTCGTCCCTCTCATGAGTATGATTTCTCTCATGAAGTGTATGAAGCGATGAATGGCTGTTTAGCCTGTAAGGCCTGCGCTAGCCAATGCCCAATTAAAGTGGATGTGCCGAGTTTTCGTTCACGTTTCTTAAATCTTTATCACACTCGCTATCCGCGTCCGGTTAAAGATTACTTAGTCGCGAACATTGAAACCATGTTACCGCTGATGGCGAAAGCGCCACAAGTGGTCAATGCGGTTATTGATCAGCCATGGATTGAACGCTTAACGGCGGCGACAGTCGGCTATGTCGATACTCCTCGATTATCTATCCCGACCTTAGCGGCGCGAGCTCGTCGTCATAATATTGTGCCGTTTGATCGCCAACAATTGATGGCGCTTTCTCAGCAACAGCGCTCTGAACATGTGATTATCGTACAAGACCCTTTCACCAGTTATTATGATGCGCAAGTGGTGGAAGATTTTATCGCCCTGGTGATTAAGCTGGGTAAAAAACCGATTTTGCTGCCGTTTAAGCCCAATGGTAAAGCGCAACATATTAAGGGCTTTTTACAGCGCTTTAAGAGTACAGCAACCAGTACGGCAGGCTTTTTGTCTCAAGTCGCGGATCTTAATATTGCTATGGTTGGGGTTGATCCGGCTCTGGTGCTTTGTTATCGAGATGAATACGTGGAGATTTTAGGTCAGCAACGGGGCGAGTTTGAAGTGCTTACCGCACATGAATGGTTATTACCACGATTGGCTGAGATGCCATCGCAAGCCAATGTTACTCAAGCGAATATTGATCAAGGACAGGCACCACAAGCGCCTTGGTATTTATTGGCTCACTGCACCGAAAAAACTAAGTTACCTAATGCTGAAAAAGAGTGGGGGCAGATCTTCAGCCACTTTGGGGCTGAGTTGCACACCGTACCTGTAGGATGCTGTGGTATGGCAGGTACCTTTGGTCATGAAGTGGATAAGTTACAGATGTCGAAAGATATTTATGCCTTAAGCTGGCAGCCGAGTTTGGATAAACTGCCTAAAGAACGCTGTTTGATGACTGGTTACTCTTGTCGTAGCCAAGTGAAACGCTTTGAGGAGATACAACCAAGGCATCCTATCCAAGCCTTGTTAGAGATCCTATAACGCTAGCGGCCATCTTCGGATGGCCGTTTTAACTAATCAGGAGGGGAGTTATGCGTTATTTAGAACTGAAAATTCCACCAGTGGCATTGTTTTTAGTGGCACTGGTGATGTCTAATCGGTTAGCGTATCTATTTAGCTTTGCCGATCTTACTCTTCCGTATACCAAGCTGATCTTTGCATTGTGCGTCATGCTATCAGGGATGGTTGGAATTTCCGCTGTTGTCCAATTTCGCAGGGCGAATACCACGGTCAATCCCACTAAACCGGATCAAGCTTCTACTGTTGTCGATTCTGGAATTTTTAACTACAGCCGTAATCCTATGTATTTAGCGTTATTACTATTGGTATTTGGCGTGGCATATTGGCAGCAAAATATAGTCAGTTTATTAGTGGTGATAGGGTTCGTCGCTTACATGAATCGGTTTCAGATCCAGCCAGAAGAACGAGTATTAGAGCGGGTGTTTGGTGAGCGTTATAGCAATTACAAAGCGCGAGTTAGGCGTTGGATATGATTTATAGCCTTCCTGCTTGGATCTGCAGCGGTATTGGCTACGTTCGTTCATCACAATCACATAGTTTGCCTATGCTCATCGGGATTCACTCACTTGCCCCCTACCTGCAACTCCAAGTCGTTTGGATATAGCTCCTCCGGTGGTGGCGGAGCGGAAATGATTAGGCAGCTTGTGATAACTCAGCTAGAAAACGCACCTTACGATCGTTAAATCGCTGCACTAAATCATCAATATCGGCTTGGTTATAAGGCTTTAATCCACTGGCAACCATACGTTTGATGCCTTTGCCGACTAATTGGCCTTGATCTTTAAAGGTAAAATTCAAGGTCACGACGCCTCGTTTACCATCGACGTCGAAGGTTGCGCCACTAAATTCTACTTCTGGATGGCTAAGATCCAAGCGCTCAAATTCTACTTCCATACTTTCATAAATCACCAATGGACGCTGGCAGTTGATCATCACTTGTTGCTGCTCCATCAGTGGCACCATAATGTGTGGAAAGTTCATGCCTGAAAATTGGACATAACTTTTAATCACATGCTCAATAAACACCGTATCGTGAGAAACTTCTCCCTCGCGTTGCATTAATAAATATTCTTTACCCGATTGATCGACCAACGCACTCATTTGGCTGCATTGATTTTCAACATGCAGCGCAACGCCATCACTGACCATGCCGGAGAAGGTAAAGCGCATTTTTTGGCTAATACCGTTCTTTTTCAAGAGCACTGCAAACAGCAGATCGCCGGGTACACAAAAACGCTTACTGTCTTCGTCGTGGATCGGATTGAAATCACCCGCCACTTTTTTGGCAAAATGGCTCGCTTGTCGGCGAGTAAATTGAAATTGATGTTCAGCAGATGAAAAATAAGGTTTAAGCAGCATAATCAACACTTGTTCATAAAAACTGTTGCCGATTATAGCCCCAAGAAAAGTTTTAATGGTCCAATCAGTGTTAAATTGTTCACAATTCGTTCTTTATGTCCAAGAGAATGGATTCGCTGTTCGCTTAAGTCTTCCCTATAAAACCTATAAATTCACATTTAGAAACATTTTCTTTACTTTTCGTTTTCTTGAGTGATACTATATGCATAATGTTTTCATAATGAGTATTGAAAGTGAAGTTAGAACATGCAGTTAGTCTAGAGATTAAGCCTCTTACAAATAACCAAATAACGGATATTGTATTGAAAGATGGTTATTTTGTAGCAAAGAACAATGAAGTAATGAGTTTAATAAATACCATTTCATCATTTGAATGGGATACTTTTTCTGATTCATGGAATGATCTTGATTTAGATAATTATATGAGTGATCGAGGTA
>NZ_WXWK01000062.1:0-17292 GCF_009904835.1 Vibrio sp. V33_P6A3T137
ATCATATACTTTTTTTAGCGCCACCTTGAGTCATGAGCTTATCTTGTTCCGTTAACTCACGGATTCGGCGGCTAATATCACGACGCTCTTTAGAAATTTCAGCACTTTTAATGATGTGATCATCGACGCGATCTTCGTAGTCAGACTTCATGTTTTTCACAATCTCAATGATCTCTTCTTGAGTCATATCCGGTTTGATGTAATCGACTAAGTTTTCAAGTAAATCGACACGTTTACGGTTATCGCGAACCTTTTTCTCGTTATCGAGTAGTTCACGCTTTAGTTTGTTCTTACGACGAGCCAAGCTCACAATTTCAAATACGCTGTTCATAGATCCCTTTCCTATAATGAGTGCCACTATCTACCCAAGTGATATCAAGACGCTAAATTCAGCGTGGTACGAATGCGTTGCCTCTTGAGGTAACGTGGGCAGAGAAATTAAAACACATTGCAAAGGCGCATAACAGACCTAAGATCAAACCTCCCTCAGTATTGACTAAGAAATCACCAATAAATGGCCAGGGCGTAGATTTTATTGTATAGGGGCTTGTATTGTTTGCTTGAAATACGTTATACCCTTCCTACTTAAAGCGGTAACCAGCGGTATTTGCTCGGTTTCATGGATTATCTCAGCGTATGGGGATAGAGTACGCCTATTGCTCTCGCTGGTCTCCGTTATTGAGTTACTTATCTTTGCCTTAACGTATAACAGGACAATACTTTGCCACTCAGTTTTTCAGACATTGTCATTCCTAAACCACCTGCGTCACACCATGAAAGCAAAGCACATCAACAGCTTCGCCAAGCTTATCTTCACGAAAGAGAACAGTTATTAGCCAGTGAGATTGAGTTAAACCGCTCGAAGGTGATCGTGATTGATGAGCAAGGAAGAGTCATACGATTGAGTTTGATGCTTGAACACTAATTGACTGTACAAGGTACAGATTCTAACTAGAAGGAAATTAACATGCATAGCGAACTGTCTGCTTTAGAAGCACGAGTTATTGGTTGTCTGATCGAAAAAGAGATCACGACGCCAGAATATTATCCGTTAACACTGAACAGTTTGGTGACCGCTTGTAATCAAAAAAGTAATCGCGATCCCGTGTTGAATTTGTCTGAGGCACAGGTGCAAGATACGGTTGAAGCGCTGATTGCCCGTCGCCTTGTCAGTGATGAAAGTAGTTTTAATCGTCGTACACCTAAATATCAGCATCGTTTTTGTAATACAGAGTTTGGCGATTTAAAACTCAATAGCCAAGAATTAGCGGTTATCTGTTGTTTGCTGTTGCGTGGTCCACAAACACCGGGGGAATTGCGCACTCGTACCAACCGTTTGTGCCATTTTAATGATGTGAAAGAAACCGAAAGTATTTTAGAACAGTTACTAGAACGCGGTTTAGTGGTTAAGTTAGCTCGCGAACCCGGGAAACGAGAATCGCGTTATCACCATTTATTCTGCGGTGAAGTCGATACGCACAGTGTCGCTGCGAGTACAGAGACGGAGTTACCATTATCACGTATTGATGAACTGGAGCAACAAGTGGCGATGTTACGTCATGAAGTGGCTGAATTACGTGCGTTGATCGCCAATCATTAAGTATGTCAGCTCCCATTCAACACTCAGATTGGTGGGTCTATTTGATCCGAACATCGAAAAATGCACTATATTGTGGGATAACAACCGACATCAATCGACGTTTTATCCAGCATCAGCAGGGATGTGGCGCTAAAGCTTTACGTGGTAAAGGCCCGCTCAGCTTAGTGTGGCAGCACCATGTTGGACCGAGTAAAAGCCAAGCTTTGCAATTAGAACATCGGATCAAATGCCTGAGCAAAGCGCAAAAAGAGCGTTTAGTTATGGGGGGATTTGATGTTTCCTGATCGCTGAGTTGCAGATAACCGAAACCGAGCCATAAGGAATAACAAGTGGGATGAAAATAAGACTGCTGATCGTGTTACTGAGTTGGTTTCCTATGGCCGTGTTCGCTAATCCCTCACAACTGCTGAGTGATTACTGGTCCTATCAAGCGTTTTTAGAGGCACATCCCGAGCAACAGACATTAACCGATTTATTGGCGAAAAGTGTCCAGACTCGAGCCGAACCCCTACCTCTAGCTCAAACTCGCCCAGTCACGATTTCAGTCATCTATCCCGGTCAGCAAGTGTCGGACTATTGGTCTCGTAATATTAAAGCGTTTGAAGCTCGTATGCATGAGCTTGGCATTACATATCAATTACACCAAGTTTTTACTCGACCTAGCTTAGATGCCCGTCAGCAAAGTATCTCCTTAATGGAAGCGATGCAAAATAAAAACGATTATCTGATTTTTACCTTAGATACCATGCGCCATCGAAAATTTATTGATCATCTACTGCATACCTCTGAGACAAAAGTCATTTTACAAAATATCACCACGCCCATTCGTGATTGGCAAGGTCGTCAGCCTTTATTGTATGTTGGGTTTGACCATGAAATTGGCGCTCAGCATTTGGCTGAGTTTTACCAACGCAAGCTGCCACAAGGCGCAGATTATGCGGTGTTATATTTTTCAGAAGGGTACATCAGTGAAGCGCGTGGAGACAGTTTTATCCATAATGTCAAACACCGTTTTCATTTAGCCTCGTCTTACTACACCACCGCCACGATGGAGAGCGGCTATCAAGCGACGCTCGATATCGTTAGTAATAATCCTCAAATTACCTTTCTCTATGCTTGTTCGACCGATATTGCGCTTGGAGCAGCACAAGCCTTGCGAGAACTTGAACGTGAAGATATCTATCTCAATGGCTGGGGAGGAGGTTCGGCAGAGCTTGAGGTATTGCAAGATGGCCGATTAGCGGTCACCGTCATGCGTATGAATGACGATACGGGCATTGCGATGGCAGAAGCCATCAAACGAGATCTGGCTGGTTTGCCAGTGCCACTGGTTTACTCTGGTGAATTTGAACTGGTGACTCAAAATACCACTACTGAACACATTGAACGACTCAAACAACGTGCGTTTCGATATTCTGATCGCTAATCATGACGGGAGGTAATTGCAGTGCCGAGACCCATCGTGGCTGATAAAAAAAGGCATATGGCCACCCTGATTAGCCGAGCCATCGTGATGGCATTGAGCGTGTTAACGCTCGGTATTTTATTTCATACTTATCAAGTTAGTAGCCGATTAATTACGCAAGAAGTGATACGGACCACCAATCAAACGGCGAATTTGATCCAGAATATATTTAATTATCGTCTGACCATTTTAAAAATTCATCAAGACAGCAGTGCGAAAAATGCCACTTTAGTTCATGCCTTACATGGCCACTTAACTAATGAGCTTGAACAGTATTTTCTCAGTGTTGATCGCAGTGATATCAGCCATATGGCGGACTTTCGGTTTATTGCTAATGTTACTCAGCCGATCTGGGATGATGGTAATGCCCAGTTTTATGGTTTAACTGACAACACGTTTATCCATATCATTGAACAAGTCGCGTTTAGCCATGATTGGCACTTAATCACTACGCGATCTTTAATTGGCGATGTGTATCTTTTGGTTCGCCGTACGCCGATTATTGATACCGTGAGTGGTGAATCCCTAGGTTTTTTATACATCAGTGTGGTGCTGAATAATAATGTTACCTTAGCGGAGAACTTACGTGAGCGCAGTGACTCACAGCAACTGGTACTTGCTTCGGGAGGTGATGTTTTAGCCTCGACATTGATAGGGACAGAAGCTTATCAAGTGGATGAGGTGGTCAAAGAAGGCGAAGAAGGTTACGACATCCATGGCAAGTATGTGGTTAGTCGCACGCCATTAACTTTAGCCGGAGCGCCAACCGTTCTCACGGTATACGCTGTGCAGAGTAACCAAAATGCGCTCGCTCTACGTAATAATTACTTATTTTGGATGTTTGCTGTCGTTGCGGCGATCGCTTTCGTTTTCATTATTGTTCGTTGGTGGCTACAACGTAAAATTGAAAACGAAATGACGCGCTTAATGTCTTATACCCATCAAGTGGTTGAGCTACGTGAAGGTGCCTATTTCCCTGGTTCTCAAATTGTTGAGTTTGATCACTTTGGACGTACGTTAGAAAGCACCTTTCATCAACTGGCCGAACAAGAAAAACAGTTTGAGGATCTCTTTAATTTTTCGTTATCGCCGACGCTATTGTGGACGGCCCAGGGCGGTTTGATTCGTATGAATCCGTCGGCTGAGGCTTATTTCTTGAGTCATTATTCTCAACAGCATTCTCTTTTTGCCCGCGTTAAGCCTCAGTTGATTATCGCGGTTCAGCAAGCGGCACAAGGTAATATTGTCAAAGCGCTCAAAACAGAGTTCGATGGTAAAACCATTTTATGGGAATTATCACCGATCATATTGGATGAGCGGATTGTTTCGATCATTACTCAAGGACAAGATATCACGTCGATGGTGGAAGCGGAGCAGCAAAGTCGCCTTGCTCGTGAACAAGCGGAAGAGTCCGCTCGATTACGGGCTGATTTTCTCGCCAAAATGAGCCATGAATTGCGGACGCCGTTAAACGGTATTTTAGGCGCTTCTCAATTATTAAAACAAAATTCGCTCACTCAGGAGCAGCAAGAGTTAGTCAATGTATTGTGCAGCAGCGGTGAGCATCTGCTCGCTGTTTTGAATGATATCCTTGATTTTTCAAAAATTGAGCAGGGAAAATTTCTGATCCAAAATAGTGATTTCCCAGTCGTAGCTATGGTTTCAGCGATTCGGCGTATCTATAACCCTTTATGCAAAGAGAAGGGACTTGAGTTGATGATTGAGTGCGCGATTGAACCGGAAATTCGCTTACACAGCGATCAAATACGCTTAAATCAGATTTTATTCAATTTACTCAGTAATGCCGTTAAGTTTACTCATCAGGGGTCGATTTGCATTAAATTAGCGCTTATTCAACAAGGCGGCATCGATAAGTTAATGATTAGCATAGAAGATACGGGGATCGGGATTGCGGCGACGGATTTACAGCGTATTTTTGACCCTTTTGTACAAGCAGAATCGACCACGACTCGGGAATACGGAGGCAGTGGTTTAGGCTTATCGATAGTCAGCAGTTTAGTTGAATTATTGCATGGTGAGATCACGGTAAAATCAGAGGTTGGTTATGGTACGCGCTTTGATTTGCTGTTTCCTATTCGTATTGTCGTGAATGAGGAATTGAGCGACGTCGAACAGACTAATACGGATCGCTATCAATTATTTACTCAGCCTATACGCGCATTATTGGTAGAGGATAACCGTACGAATGCTTTTATTTTACAAGCATTTTGTCAGAAATATTCAATACAGGTCGATTGGGTGAGTGATGGTTTACAAGCCATTGAGCGGGTAAAGGAACAAGATTACGATCTGATTTTTATGGACAATCAGTTACCGTATTTAGGGGGCATTGATACCGCACGAATCATTCGGCATGAGATGAAACTGTCGTTACCGATCTTTGCCTGTACGGCCGATGGCTTGCTAGAGACACAACAAGCCTTCATTGAGGCCGGAGCGGAATACGTATTAGTGAAGCCGCTCAAAGAAGAGATGTTTTATCAAGCGCTGTGCTTTTTTAAACAACAACGTGCTAATTCAGAGCGCTGATAGTTTTGGAACGATCAGCGCTCAAGTCGATCTTATGCAGGGGAGATTTGTTGTGCTAACCCATTAAAAATGGAAGCGAACCCCCATACCAATTTGCGGTCCCCAAATACCAGCATTGCGGACTTCAGCCGTTAATGCCATTTGTTGGGTTGAGTGGAAGCGGATGCCCGCGATAAATATCGAGTTATCTTCATTACGGCCAATACGCAGATGCCCTTCTAAGGTTTCGGTTAACCAAACACGAGTACCGACGTTGAGCTCGATCATCATATCGTTTTTATTGCCTTCTTCACGACTGCCTCGTGTGCTGTGGACGAGCATTTGTCCATAGATATCGGCAAAAGGATTAATTGGACCATTGAACCCCATTCCGACGGCGGCATCCCAATCGCCCTCAAAACGCGAATCGACTCGGCCAATGAGGTGCGAATTTTCGGTAAAATAGGTATTAAACTCTCCCCCGAATGACTCGGGGTTTAATGCCGTTCTGATTTCAAAAAAGTTGTAGTTAAAATTGTTGGCGAAAGCAGCATGAGAGGTCAGTATTGCCAACAATAAAAGAAGGCTGCTAGAGAGTCTTGTGAGCATGAAATATTCATCCTAAGAAGAAGAAAGCGTAAAGATACAATAATCGTATGCGAATTACAGGCCATTTCAGTAAATTAATCAATCTTCTATTCAGACTTTGCTGGTAAAATAGGCGCAAAATGAGCGGTTAACCAAAGTTCGAACTTTGCTTAACCCGTTTTGGTCGCCATTTAGGGAAGCGATATCACTATGTTCAAAGGTTTAAAATGTGCGTTTTCATTATTGCTACTGTCATTCAGTCCATCATTGTTTGCTCAAGAGACGCTTCATTTGTATGCCGCTTCATCGATGACCAACGCCGTCAACGAATTGATTAAGCACTATCAGGCGAGCCATACCACAAGGGTCGTGCCGGTCTTTGGTGGATCTTCTTCTTTGGCCCGACAAATTGAGCGCGGTGCGCCTGCGGATCTGTTTTTGGCAGCGAGCGATGACTGGGCACGGTATCTGATCGATAAGCAAGATATCGGTCCTGAGCATGTAACTTTAATTGCAGGTAACCGTGTGGTGTTGATCCAGCCTGCTACGGCTTCCTCTGCACCATTTGATGTCGCTGACTCGCAGCAATGGCTACAGCGATTAGCCAAAAGTCGTTTGGCGGTTGGTAATACGGAGGCCGTACCTATTGGTATTTATGCTCAGCAGGTACTGGACGCACTGGATGTTTGGGATGACGTTCGACCTCATTTGGCTCCGACCAATAATGCCCGTTCAGCACTGGCTCTCGTGGAGCGTGGTGAGGTCGCATTAGGTATGGTTTATCAAACGGATGCTCAATCGACGGATAAAGTCACGACCTTAACCGTGTTTGATGACAGCTTACACGATACGATTCATTATCCTTTGCTAAGACTGAGTGATAAATCCAGTAATCAAACTTTTATTGATTACGTCACGTCACCGGTTGGAAAATCGATATTGGCTCGTTACGGTTTTACGACAGACATGGAGCATGAACAGTTTGCTCAGTGATTATGAATGGCTTGCTCTGCAACTCAGTCTGAAAGTCGCTACTTATACCATTATTTGGTTGTTACCGATTGGTATTATCCTTGCTTGGGTATTGGCGAGAAAAACTTTCATTGGTAAAGGTCTCCTCGACAGTCTTATTCACCTCCCGTTGGTACTACCCCCGATTGTGGTGGGCTATCTATTGTTAATTACTATGGGCAAACAAGGCGTCATTGGTCGCTGGTTAGAGACATGGCTCGGTGTGTCTTTTAGCTTTAGCTGGCGTGGAGCCGTACTCGCTTGTTTTGTGATTTCTTTACCTTTAATGGTCAGAGCGATTCGTTTGAGTATTGAAATGGTTGATCCTCGGCTTGAGCAAGCCGCGCGCACATTAGGGGCGTCGCCGCTGAAAGTTTTTTTTACTATCACCTTACCGCTGACTTTACCTGGGATTATTACCGGCACTATGCTCTCTTTTGCGCGCAGTCTCGGTGAGTTTGGTGCGACGATCAGTTTTGTCTCGAACATTCCGGGAGAAACACAAACCCTACCATTAGCGATGTTCAATTTTCTTGAGACTCCTGGCTCAGAAATGGAAGCGGCGCGTTTGTGTATTATTTCGATTGTGATTGCCTTGGTGTCGCTGTTTTTTTCTGAATGGTTGAATCGGCGTATGCGTCGTCGATTGGGGATGAAGTAATGACTGACATCCATCTAAAAGTGAAAAAGCAGCTTGGTTGTATGCAGGTTGATGTCGATTTGCGCTTACCCAGTCGTGGTGTCAGTGCCATCTTTGGTCGTTCAGGTGCTGGAAAAACGACGTTAATTAACTTGTTTAGTGGGTTAGAACAACCCGATTCCGGTTATATAAAAACAGCGAATCGAGTGTTATTTGATTCTGAGCAAGGGGTTAATATTCCTATTGAGGGGCGTCGAATTGGCTATGTTTTTCAAGAGGCGAGACTTTTTCCTCATTATCGGGTGCGTGGTAACCTGACTTATGGTGTATCGGTGGCTGACGATGACTATTTTACGTCGATAGTGAGTTTGTTAGGTTTAAATGCGTTATTGGAACGTTATCCGCATGATTTATCGGGGGGTGAAAAACAGCGAGTCGCGATGGGGCGGGCTTTATTATCCAAACCAGACTTATTGTTGATGGATGAGCCTCTGGCTTCGTTAGATTTACCTCGCAAGAGAGAAGTCATGCCTTTTTTAGAGCGCCTTGGTCAGCAGATCAACATTCCCATCTTGTATGTGACTCACAGCATGAGTGAGATTTTGCGTTTAGCGGATCACCTAGTGTTATTAGATCAAGGACGAGAACTGATATCGGGACCGATTGAGCAGGTATGGTCCTCCTCGTTGATGCGTCCATGGCAATCGTTTAGTGAACAAAGTACTTTGTTATTGGGCAAGGTTACTCATCATCGTCTCGATTATGGGCTGAGCTATGTCTCTTTGAGTCAGGATGTTGGTTTATGGGTACAGCAAATTGAAGATGCGGTAGAGGGGCAGAGAGTTCGTTTGCAAATCCGTGCTACTGATGTGTCAGTGACGCGACAGTTTCCTCAAGCGACCTCAATTCGCAATATTTTACCAGTCAGAATCACACGTATCGAGCATCTCCAGCAAGGAGAAGGACGCAAAAGTGTTGCTTTGCAATTAACGATCGGCGATGACTGTTGGCTATGGTCAACCATCACCGAATGGGCGTTACAAGAGCTAGGTTTATACGTTGGTATGCAGGTTTATGCCCAGATTAAAGGGGTGAGTGTTACCCAGCGAGATATTGTGTTAACTCATCCCTAGGTGACGCTGAGTTCAAGCTGCGTTAGGAAAGGGAAGGGTAACCTTCCCTTTATGGATGGATCAGCGCGCAAGTTTATGGTGGGCTCTTGAAAAATGCCCTGCGCTGAAAGCCCCAGCAATCGATAGCTCTCCTGCTAAACATAAACCTGCCACCACTTCGGCTAAGGCTCGTGCGTTACCGCTTCCCGTTAGCCCAAGTAGTGCTAAGCACGCTTTTTGGCTAGGCAGTGAGGTGCCACCACCGACGGTGCCGACCATCAAGTTCGGTAACGTAACACAAGCGTACAATCCGCCTTGTGAGTTGAGCTCCATCCGCGTTATTCCCACGGCAGATTCCGCCACACAAGCCGGGTCTTGACCACAAGCAATAGAGAAAGCGGTGAGAGCATTTGCATAATGTGCATTGATGCCAACGCTACCGCTCAGTACTCCTCCAATCGTAGTCATTTCGGCAAATTTCACCATCGTTTCAGGAGTGGTATGCAGGTATTTTTTGATCAGTTCCGCGGAGAGATGCACTTCCGCGGTGACTTTTTTACCGCGTACATGACGTAAAACATGGCTATTGGCTTTTTTATCACCCGATAAATTGCCATCCAAAAAAGCATGTCGCGGCTTAATAGGAGAATGATGGACGATAAATTCAAAGACAGCGTTAGTGGCGATGGTCACCATATTTTGCCCGCAGGCATCGCCGGTTAGGTAATCAAACACCAGATAAACGTGGTTACCTTCCATGGTGACGTTAATATCATGCAGTTGACCGTGGGCGGTCGTTGCCTGAGCAAGCTGTTTAAAATGCTCATACTGTGTGGTTACCCAAGCGATAAATTGCCCGGCTTGCGCAAGATGATCAAAAGCAAAGACTGGAGTACGCGTAACGCCTTCATTTAATAGCATCACGCTGGTTCCGCCAGCGGCGGTGATCAATTTACATCCTCGATGATAAGAAGCAACTAACGCAGCTTCAGTCGTCGCTAAAGGGATCAAAAAGTCGTCGTTCGCATGCAGTCCATTGACTCGTAGCGGACCGGCCATACCAACAGGGACTTTTACGGTGCCGATAAAATATTCAATATTTTTACTGTAATGAGTGAGATCACGCTGAGTCTGGTCGTCCCATAATTGTGCCTGTGCTTCAGGTTGGTTAAGGGCTTGCCAACGTTTTTCTACATGGTGTGGGGTCATTTTTGAGCTTGCGATCAGCGTCTTGCTCGCTGGCTCAAAATGCGGTGCTAAGGCATCTTGTAATGAATCAGCAGATGAAAGCGCAGAGAAAGCGTGACTTTCTCCGCACGATGGCAGAGTAAATTTGGGCATAGAGATCACAATTAAAATTTTTTCGAGCATTGTACTGAGCGAATCAGCAAACTCAATAACTAGTCATCGGTGCTGACAATTTATGGTAGTCAATGGCATCAGTTGATGATGACTGATTATCGCTGAGCGAGGGATTATACACGAACATCCAGTAAGCTACCGATCATCTCTTGTTCACGTTGAATGACGCTTGCTCCAACACGATTGTATTGTTGAGCTTGGTTGAGATTCATTAATGCGTTAACCGTATCAGGCTTTTTGCTTGGGGGAGTGGGTTTCTCTTCAAGAGAATTGCGCTGCAAAGCAGGGTCTTGCGATGCGCGAGAAGTGTGGATTTGAGCCTGTTGAATTTCATGCGCCGCTTCGCCAGCCATTTTTGATGACTGCTGAAGAATAGGATAACCAGAAGAGACGGCAGAGACAGACATAATACTTCCTCGCTGTTTTTTTTAGCATACTCTGGTCCGTCTTGGAGTGCAACTTTATCCCATCGCGGGTGAGTCGTGGTTGCTATTCACTATCAATGCACTCGGACGGCAAATTTACTCGCCAGAGAATGCAGTTCTGGAAACATTCGATAAATAAGATATAGCTGCTGTAGCACCATACGTGCAGAGCTATCATCCTCTTCTCGCCATTCAGAAAGCCGTTTCTCCAAGCCAATATTGTCGATATCGCTGGTATCACACTGTTCACAATGGGTAAATAATTGCTGATACAACACTTCAAGATGTTGATGAATAACTCGATGGGCATCGAGCACTAATTGATGGATGCTTTCATCATCGATTCGAGTGCGGTGTGCGCCGAGCGCTGATATATAACTCAGTAATGCATGATTGAGGGTTAAAAAACGAAAGCTTTCATCGGTTGCCGATCGATACTTTCCCGGTTCTGCGAGCATATTACTGACCGCTGCAGCAAGCGCAGCATCGTGATTATGGGCATCACGTCGTGCAATCCGATAACTCAGACTGTCCTTTTTACCGATACGATATTGACCAATGATTTGCGCTAAATATTGTTTATTGGCTTGGACGGCTTCGGCCATGACCTTATGTAGCCGTTTTGACTGCCAGTCTGGAAAAATAAACACCACCGCGGCAACAGCAAGAGCACAGCCAATCAGAGTGTCAGCTAAACGTGGTAGTACCACTGCGTAACCGGCACCGAGCTGGTTGAAACAAAACAGCACTAATAAGGTAATAAATCCGGTCGCGTAACCGTAGTTATTGAGCCGAAAAGCGAAAAACATCACGCCGGAAATCACAATAAATGCTAACTGGCTCTCTTGTGAGGGAAAAAGTGTTAGGAGAGGAACGCCAATCAATAACCCCGCGAGGGTGCCAATAATACGGGAAACCAGCTTTTGCCGTGTTGCCGCGTAGTTAGGCTGACAAACAAATAAGGTGGTTAATAATATCCAGTATCCACGGTCTAAATCCAATCCTTGTAAAATCCCATAGCCAGCGGTGAGAGCGATAGACATACGAACGGCATGACGAAACAGTAATGAGTCGCGATGAAAGTTGGCTTGAATTCGTTGCCACATGGCCTTTATAGAGTGTGCTTCCGTATCATGTAAGACATCATCTTCGGTCTTTTGCACATCGGGATTACTGACGTTACTGAGCTGTTTTTCAACCGTAGCAAGATTATTAAACAAATAGCTGAGCTGAGCTAATAATTGCTTCCACTCTAACTGTTGTTGCTCTTGTAAGTATGTCAAAGAGAGCTGTAATTCGTCTAAAGCGATGATCGAATCGCTACGGTGCTGATAGCGTTGGCCGAGCTGAATAGAGAGAGCGATATCGTGGCAGGCTTGCGCTTGAGCTTGCAACAGATGCTTAAAACGAAACAGCACATCACTACGTGCAAAAGACTCTGCGAGCTCTTGGTAGCGATAATGGGTCGAACTGGCTCTCTCGTGGATATCTTGCGCCACAAAGTACAGACCAAGGAAACGGTCACTGGCACCATCCACATGCCCTCGTTTTGAGCGGGCAAGCAAGGTCGCTTTGCATTGGTTCAGCGCGTTAACGGTTGCTCCATTTAAATTGGCTTCATTAATTCGATGTGGCTGGGGGGCTAAATTGGAGACAGGATAAAATAACTCGGCTTTAGCCTCAAAATAGTGGCCGAGTTGAACAAATACGTTGGCTAAACTTTGTTGGACAGGTTGCATTGGCCAAAATGCGTGCCACAGCATTGACAGAAGGTAATACCATGCGCTGCCCGTCAGTAATAGTAACGGTTGGAACCAAAGGTTCGTACTTTGGTCGGCACCGAGCATGGCGTAAATGGCGATCAATAAAGAGCCGAAGGCAATACTGGCGTAACGAGTACCGATGGCACCCAGCATGATAAAAGTGAAGGTTGAAATAAAGAGTCCAATCGCAAATAGCCACGGTGTATCAAATAAAATTTCGATAGAGAAGGCGGCTATCGCAAAACAAATAAAGGTCAGGACGATCGATTTTAAGCGGCCAGTAAATTTATCGTCTTGCTCTGCTAAAGCGGCGGCAATGACCCCAAGGATCAGGGGGGTTATCCAAGTGTTAACTTGATAGTGCCAAGCGGGAATGACAACACCTAAGAGCGTGATCAGGATCAGTAGGCAGTAATTAATGGTTTTGTTTGCCCAATAAAGGCGAAGTAAATGAAGTCGCTGCACAGTGAGATTCGATGTCAAACCTTAAAACACACAGTTTAGCAGAACTTTACGCTAACATTCTGATCAAGAATAATAAAAGTATCATTCTGTCTTAGTGAGTTGTTGATTATTGACATTAATTTTTCATTGCTATTGATGATTGAGTTATGATGTAGGTCGATAAAATCGAGAGGAATCGCCGAAAATGCAGCTAAGTGCAACCCAAACTGCACAATTTTTTATTGCTAATGAATATCACCATGTTGGCTTAGAAAATCAGCGTTTGGTGCTTTCTTCGTTGCACAGTGAAGAGCGGATTCCTTTTACCGTCTGGAACGGACAAGTGAAGGTGCGACGCGGGATTTTGTGGGCGGAGTTACGATTTTTTGCTCATCCAGAGCAAGATACGCAACGCGTTTGGGTTGTACAAGGTTTGCCTTGGCCACAAGCTCGACAGTTTGCGCATCATATTGTCAACGTCTATCAACAATGGCTTGAGCAGCAATGTCAGCAATTGAGATTACATTTACCTCAATGGCAGCAAAAACTGCATCATTTACAACATTTGCCAGCTTTTTTACCGCATTCGCCGCTAGAGGAATGGATCAATCACGTTTTTGCTGATCTAACCGCGATGAACATGAGTTTAGATGAAGCCATCAAACATTTACCTCATGCGATGGAGCCATTAGTACCTTGGTTACTGACTCCCGATCAAGCCTTACAAGCCCGCAATCAAGCTTGGTTAGACATTGAGCGTCAAAATTGGACGGTTCTTTTTTCACAACTTGAATCCTCTCCGCTTAATGTATCTCAGCAGCAAGCGGTGTTGATCAATGATGATCATAACTTGGTGCTTGCTGGTGCGGGTTCAGGTAAAACCAGTGTGCTCACGGCTCGAGTGGCTTATTTGTTACAGAGCCACTTAGCGCAAGCGGATGAACTATTGTTGGTGGCTTTTGGCAAAGACGCCGCGAATGAAATGGATCAGCGTTTAAAAAGTAAGATTGGTCTTGCCGCCGATAAGATTCGTGTTAACACCTTCCATCAACTAGGGTTGTCGATCATTAACCAAGTGGAAAATCAATCCGTCGTGATTTCGCCGTTGGCATTGGATGATAAGCTGAAAAAAGCATGGTGTACGGACTGGTTAAAGCGCCACTGGATGACACCTACCAACTTTAAGCGTTGGCAGAAACATTTGGCGCAGTGGCCGATTGCTTATCTAGTCGGTGATGATGAGCTAGGCAGCCACGTTGAAAACCCTAAATTGATCGCATGGTTGGAAAAGCAACTCGATCAACTTGCCCAATTGGGCACGACGAAAAAAGCGATTCAGCAATACATCATTGATCATGTTGATTATCCTCGCTTGAACAGTGAGCTTGCTTTATGTTGGCCTTGCTACCAAGCATGGCAGCAAATGCTGAAAGATGAGCAGCAGATCGATTTTAATATCATGATCAGCCAAGCAACGGATTATGTACGCAAAGGCAAATTTTCTGTGCCTTGGAAATTCATCATGATTGATGAATATCAAGACATTTCACCTGCTCGTTTGGCGTTGATACAAGCGTTGTGTGAACAGGGGCCTAATCATCCTAATTTATTTGCGGTCGGGGATGATTGGCAGTCGATTTATCAATTTGCGGGGTCGGATGTTCACTTAACCACGGAATTTGCAGCGCGTTTTCCGCAATCGACCATTCATCATCTTGATACGACTTATCGTTTTAACGATCAAATTGGTTTGGTTGCCAATCAGTTTGTGCAGAAAAATCCTCATCAGTTACCCAAGACGCTAAATAGTTTTAAGTCACAGAAGCAGCGAGCGGTTGTCCTGTGTGCCAGTAATCAAATTGAAAAAATACTCGATAAACTTAATCGTCAGGCTAAAGTGCCGAAACAGGTGTTGTTATTAGGTCGTAACCATTATCATCAACCAGAGCATCTGGCAGAATGGCAACGGCGATATGCCTCACTGCAAATTGAGTTTATGACCTGTCATGCGAGTAAAGGCAAAGAGGCCGATTTTGTTATTATCTTAGCGGTTAATGAAGGGCAGTTTCCCGCGCGAGTGAAAGCCCGTCATTTAGATAGCGCCTTGACCCAATCTAAAGTGGATTTTCCATTTGCAGAAGAGCGCCGTCTATTTTATGTCGCCATGACCCGAGCCAAAGAGAAAGTCTGGATAACTTACAGCGGTAATGGCTCTTGTTTTATCCAAGAGTTGCTCACTGAGGGATATCCAGTCAGTAAATCGATATGAATAAAGGAATAGTATGTATAAGGCTTTGATTTTAGTAGATGTGCAAAATGATTTTGCGTCCGATGGTGCTTTGCCTGTCCCTGAAGGGCAGAGTGTCGTCCCAGTGATTAACTTATTAATGCCTCATTTTGATCATGTGATTGCCACTAAAGATTGGCATCCTGCAGGGCATGCGAGCTTTGCTTCTACTCAAGGTAAAACACCCGGAGAAGTTATCATGCTCTCTGGCATTGAACAGATATTATGGCCGGATCATTGTGTACAAAATACCGCCGGATCGGAGTTTATCGCAGGCCTTAATCTCGATGCTATCGAACATATTATCTACAAAGGGACTCATCTTGATATCGATAGCTACAGTGGTTTTTTTGATAACCAACGTCGCCATGCAACAGGATTAGCCGAGTATTTACAGCAACATGCGATCAGCGATGTGTACATTGCCGGACTGGCTACAGATTACTGCGTGAAATTTACTGCGTTGGATGCTGTGTCATTAGGATTTAAAACTTGGGTCATTAAAGATGCTTGTCGAGGCGTTAATCTATCACAAGGTGATATTGATAACGCTTGGCAAGCGATGGAAGAGGCCGGTTGCAGAGTGATTTTATCGCAGCAGGCGATGGTCTGAGTCGGTATTGAGGCGTGATAACACGCCTCTTCTCTTACGGCCATCATTCATCGATCACACGAAAGTATTTAAAGATCCATCGTCGCTTATCGATATGGAGTGAAGTGCATTACGTTCTATCAGCAAGATAGGCCTGATAATCAGGGATTTCAATCTCGACTTCTTGCTCCATGAGTATGGAATTAAAAAGAAATTTTGCTGTGGCGCGGTTAGTGGCTACAGGAATATTCCACACACTCGCAATGCGCAATAAAGCTTTAACGTCTGGATCATGCGGTACAGAGTTAAGCGGATCCCAAAAGAAAATCAAGGCATCAATTTTCCCCTCGGCAATTTTAGCGCCTAATTGCTGATCGCCGCCCATTGGCCCGCTAATCATGCTGGTAATCGCTAATCCGGTTTCTTTATTGAGCATATGCCCAGTCGTGCCCGTTGCGTACAGTTCATGTTTTTCAAGCTTAGACTGGTTTTCAACCACCCAACGTAGTAGCTCACCTTTGTAGTTATCATGAGCGACTAAAGCGACGTGCTTTTTCGCCGCCATGATCCGCGTTGTTTTTTTCATTATGCTTCTTTCCTAATCGGTAGAGGGTCAGAGTTAAATAACCAAAACTATACGCTTATTCAATGACTTTACGATAAAAACTCGAACTGACGCTTACTATGTGTACTCTTTAACCGGTTTTATTCAGCTTTGATCTCAACTCCTCCAGCAATACGGCCGTAGGCCGATGATGGAGGAGGAAAGCGTTAGTCGAAAATCAGTACAATATAGATAAAGAATAAAAATAAGTGAGTGACTCCATTAAGGATATTTGTTTTTCCATGTCTGAAGCTAATACTTGCGACCATTAAACTTGCGATCAACAGAATCATTTGTGCGGGCTCTAAACCTAATATAATCGGTTCCCCAATCATATTAGAGATAACAATGACCGCTGGTACGGTAAGTGATATCGTTGCCAATATCGATCCAAAGAATAAATTCATGGCTCTTTGTAACTGATTATTCAAAGAAGCTTTGATCGCCCCCACACCTTCAGGAGCGAGTACTAACAATGCCACGACTAGCCCACCTAATGCAGCCGGTGCTCCTAAGTGTCCAATACTTGCATCAATAGGTATAGCAATACTCTTGGCAAGAAAAATAACCACAATCAAATAGCCAAATAATAATAAAAAGTGATAAGTATTGCTACCTAGAATACTATGATGTTCATCGGTATGATCGTTATCTTCATCGATAAAGAAGTAACTATGGCTTTTTGTTTGAACATACAAAAATATGCCATAAAGAATAATAGAGATAACCACCAAAGCTGAAGCAAGGATGAAGGACATTTCACCAAACTCATTCTTACTGGTAAAATTGGGTAGTATTAAACATAAAATAGTTAAGGGAACAATAGCTACTAAATAAGAATTAATGCCTTGAATATTATATTTTTGTATA
>NZ_WXWK01000021.1:0-16184 GCF_009904835.1 Vibrio sp. V33_P6A3T137
AAGCAACATTATGCATTAAAAGGTTTACATTGTTGGATTTTTACTCTTAAACTTAGCGGTGGAGTGATGCATCACTCTATACATCGATGTTAGTTAATTAGGATTCCATGGAGATAGCTATGAAAAAAACAGCAATGGTTTTGCTGGCAACATTTGCAATGGCACAAGGTGCAATTGCAGCTGAAACAGTAGGTACTGCGAGTAGCACAACTGGTACTACAGCAACGGCTGGCGCTGGTTCTGCAGGCGCTGCAGGCGCTGGCGCAGCGGCTGGCGGCGTGGCAGCAAGCACCGCAGCAGCAGTAATGGCAGCAGCAGTAGCGGTTGCCGCGGTTGCAGCAAGCGATAACGATACAGCGACAACGACAACGGTTACTGCACAGAAATAATTGTGATGTGTTATCAGTAAGCAAAGCCGCCCTGTGCGGCTTTATTTTTTATTATCTCTATCAAGATATTAGTGATGGTGTATAAATTGTGTAAGTATCCCTCTGATATTGTTGATTAACTCACCACATTACCGTTATTCTTTGTCGACTTGCCTGTATTAAGGATTGTGATATGCGCTTAGCCCATCACGGCTTGCTTATTGTTACGCTTGCGCTCAGCGGCTGTGCGCCGCAAACGCAACATATTTCAGAAACACTCTCAGTGGCTTTATTTGGGGTCAGTGATGAACGCGCTACCGTGGATTACGCCCAAACGCTGCCTTATGCGTCTTTATTTGCTAGCTTAGATAACGCGCCTCATGCTCTGTTAGTGTTAGCTTGGGATGAGCCAGGACAACATAACGCGCTGGCTTTAAAATGGATTTCGGCTCAGCAAGAGCTCATTGTTACTGAAGCGGGACGCATTACCAAAACGGTTAATGTGGTGGTCGGTAATATTCAGCACCTCTACGCCAATCAACCCGACCCACTGAGTCAAAATCTATTGCTCGATAGCACCCCGAAAACTTGGCGTTATCAATTGAGCTGGCAAGATACTCAGCGCCATCAGCAACCCGCGGTTTCGACGTTTATTATTCATCCGCAACAAGAAAAAACCTTACCTAATGGCACTCAATCACTGATTTGGGTCGAAGAGCAAGTTTCATTGCCACTGACCAAGCAACGCTATACCAATCACTATTGGCTCGACCCAACGAACGGCAAAGTGATTGCCAGTGAACAGCGTTTGGGACCAAACGGGTCTCAACTGGCCTTATCCATTGCTAAACCTTTTGCAGGAGAATAAACCATGCGCTTTGCGTTATTGTTCGTGTCATTCTGGCTTCTGGTTAGTCAATCTAGTTTGGCAAGCACACCGGTTTCTTATCCTATATCAGGCTCTCGTAGCAATGATTCAAGCTTTAGCGCACAAGTGGCGATCTCAACCGCTCCACCGATGCTTAATTTGGTTGCCGAAGGTCCAGTACGTTTAGAGGCGATGATGATGGAAACGCTGCACGCCCAGCAACCCATCTTAAGTACCTTACAGGTCGATTGGCAGCGCGCCACCCTATTTACGCTCAATGCGCCTTTTGATCATCAAGCACAAGTATTAAAACAACTGGCCCTGCAACAAGATAATATATCGGCAGATCAAGCCCGAGCTTGGGAGCAGTTACGTAACCAATTGCGACGCAGTGAATTTGCTCAGCGTGAGTTTATCCCTCTTGATCCAGATGTGATTCGTGTTGTTGATCGGCACAACCCATTATTGCAAGGACAGTTTGCCCTTCATTTACCACTGCTCAGCGACCAAACGAGTGTCTCAGTATGGGGAGCGGTTAACGAGCCTACCCGTTTTGAATGGCAAGCCAATTTCAGTGCCAAAGATTATGCCCAGCAGGCACAGTGGATAAACCCGAGATTAAGTACCGTGGTGGTGATTCAGCCAAACGGCGATGTGCAATCTCACCCGGTTGGCTATTGGCAATCGCAGTCTCTGCCCATTCAGCCTGGTGCAATTATCTACGTTCCCTTTACACGCAGCCTGCTCGCTTCTCTATCACGCTCTGAGCTAGATCAAACCAATCAGCAAGTGGTTGAATTGCTTCGCCACCTTTTGCCTACTGAGTAACCATGATGATGTTAACTAACGGTTTCTTTAAATATTTAAGCTACACTGGTGTCTTATTGTTGACCCTCCCCGCCACCGCGCATCAGTACACTCAATCGAACTTTGGTGGCACTGGATTAATGCAAATGCCCAGCGCGCGCATGCAGCCAGAAGGGGAATTTAGCGTTGGTTTTAACCATAACGATGTCTATGATTTCTATACCGTTACTGTCCAGCTCTTTCCATGGTTAGAAACCACTGCTCGTTACGCTCAAGCGCACGATCTGTTGTATAGCGAAGACCCCTCTTTTAGCGGCAATACCAAATACACCGACAAATCGTTTGATATGAAGGTACGTTTGTTAGAAGAGAGCTACTGGCTGCCTCAAGTTTCCGTTGGTTTTCAAGATTTTGCAGGTACAGGACTGTTTGATGGTGAATATCTTGCGGCCAGTAAACGCTGGGGACCACTTGATGTTACCCTCGGTATTGGCTGGGGATATGTCGGTAACCGAGCCAATCTACGCGGTGATAAGTCGTTATCGGCTGACTGTGGACGAGATACCAGCTTTAAAACCGGTGGCGGCGATTTTAATATCGATCGTATGTTTAGCGGTTGTATGGCACTGTTTGGCGGCATTGAATATCAAACGCCTTATCAGCCATTGACCTTAAAAATTGAATACGATGGCAATGATTATCGCAGTGATTTTCCGGTCGAAAGGGGTAAAAACTCAATGACCCAATCAACGCCATGGAATTTTGGGCTTAATTATGCGATGACCGATTGGGCCAGCCTTCGTCTCAGTTATGAGCGCGGTAATACGCTTAATCTAGGGGTTAGGCTGCACAGCAATTTCTCTTACATTAAACCATTGTGGCTTGATGAACCCAAACCCGCTTATCAACCCAATGAACCTCGCACTCAGCTCAGCAATGAAGAGTGGCAAGCCTTGACCGAAGAAGTGGCTCAAGTCGCGGGTTATCAATCGGTTCGGCTCTACCAAAGTGATGACGCGGTGACAGTGACGGGCGAACAAAAGCGCTATCGAGATCGTCAAGAAGCTCATGAACGAGTCGCGCGCGTTGTGCTTAATAGCGGCATTGATACCGATGAACTGCGGATCATTGAAACGCGTAATCAACAGCCATTAACCGAAGTCGTTATTAACCGTGAGCAAGCTCATCAGGTTCTGAACCAAGCCTATATTGGTAGCCATATTGGTGATGCCAGCACAATCCAAGAGCCGTCGCCGATTGTCGGTGAACAACATACGCATCAAGATAAAGCGTGGGACTTTGGGCTCGCACCAGTATTGCAACAATCGTTTGGCGGATCTGAAAGTTTTTATCTGTATGCGATTGGCGTACGCGCCGATGCCAGTTGGCGCTTAGATGATCACTGGCTACTGTCTGGTAGTTTGTATGGCAACATTTACGATAACTACGACAAATTTAACTATACCGTACCGCCAGATGGTACCGATTTAAAACGAGTTCGCACCCTCAGCCGAGAGTATTTAGAAGACACGATTCGAGTTAACCATGCTCAGTTAACTTACTTTGATCACTTAGGCCACGGTGTGTATAACCAGTTCTATGGCGGTTACTTAGAGAGTATGTTTGCCGGTGTCGGAACCGAATGGCTCTATCGGCCACTCAATGATAACTGGGCATTTGGGGTTGATATTAACTACGTCGCGCAACGTGAAGCGGGATCCGCTTTTGGTATTTACCGTGATGAAGTCCAGTACGATAAAACCCTTAATCGCAATTATCGAGTACAAACCGGCACCGCCACTGGCCATGCCACGCTGTATTGGCAGCCGCAGTTTTGGTCATTACTGGATAACAGCTTATTAAAAGTCAGCGCTGGACGTTATTTGGCAGAAGATATTGGCGTCACTGTCGAGTTTTCTAAGCAATTTGCCAGTGGCGTGATTGTTGGCGCTTTTGCAGCGAAAACCGACCTCTCTGCTGATGAATTTGGTGAAGGTGGTTTTACTAAAGGCTTTTATATTTCAGTCCCACTAGAGATGATGACGGCGAAACATAATACCAACCGCGCGGCGATCAGTTGGATGCCGATTCAACGTGATGGTGGGCAAATGCTCGGTCGTCAACATAGTTTATTTGGTATGACGGACGCAAGAAGCCCATGGTATGAAAAACCGGTGAGTCGATAGAAGGGTCTAGGTTCTAGGTTCTAGGTTCTAGGTTCTAGGTTCTAGATTCTAGATTCTAGATTCTAGATTCTAGGAGACTATAAGTTCTAGGGTTTGCTTTTCCTAGAGCCTATGTCCTAGGCCCTAAGCTCTTTTCATGGCCCGATTTTTGCTTTATTTTCATCAATGAGATTCAGCAACGTCAATTGGCGACATTCAGAGACTTCATACGATGCAAAAACAAATTATAACCAGCGCTATCGCCCTTACCCTATTCGGCTGTGGCGGCGGAGAGAGCGGCAACTCTGGCAACCCAACGCCACCGGTAAAAAACTATACGATTGATTTTTTAGGGACTGATTTGCAAGCTACTACGGGGAACTGCCAAATTTTTGGGTACGGCCCTGAAAAAGAAAATGGAGAGCGAGAAAGAGTTATAGCTTTTAAAACTCAGCCATCAACGAGTCGCTATGAAGTCTTTATTCATAATGCGGATGGCACTGTAAGACAGCATTTCAGAGGAAGTGATCTCAATACTCAGCAACTTCGATTTGCACAAAATAAAATTCCTAATGATGGATATCTTAGCTTTGCCTATTTCCAAAGCCGAGCAGGCACAGATAGTGCCGATATCACTACTTTTGCAAAATCCGTATTACCAGATTCATTTTCAATCGAAACCCGTGTCGATAGAAGAGCTGATTCATGTTTAGGCCCAAGTAGCATAAATCCACAGGAAATTGAAGTAACAGGATATATTGAGAGGCTACCAGGTGTATCACACTTACTGTCTGGCTTTAATGCTCCTTATCAAAACTTAGCGGACATAACAGCGTTTTATCAACAAAACAACCCTGATACTAACCCTATCAAATTTAACTCACAGCGACGTCCTTTGTTAGCTATAAACTATGAAACAGATATCGATGGTAAAGCAATCAAAGCTCTTATGGGATTTAAATTTACACCTTTTTCGCAACCAATAGGAACCTCCGGAGAGCCGCTAAAACTTACACCAATAGTGGAAAAAGATAATCGATGGTATCCACCTCAAGATTTCAGTATTGAAAATGCGTTTTTATTTGTTAATGGCAAACAGGTACTACCTAGCGCTAATTATGCTTATTTGTGGCAACCACTGATTGAAAACAACACTGTTATCCATAATAAATTTAGCTATTCAGAAAGTATTGGTGATAACAATTACTACCTCTATTTGCAAGGCAAACAAGACGCCAATGGCAACCCTCTCTACTGGGGAATGCAACACGTCGCTCAAGGTACAACAAACAGAGGAGCGAGTATTAACGCTAATGAGCAGTTGAACCTAAATCAACTACCACCAGCCGAAGTACCAATATTAGATACTTGTAAAGCTGATTCAACTCGTCAATGTTTGCTCATTAATACTAATAACTTACCATCACATGCGGGCATTCAACGTGCCGTACTAACCGCTAATTCAATTAGTTCGCCGTTCTCACTAAAACAAGTATTTTATACTACTATTCAAGACGAACTTCCGATTTTATTATTTAACCGTTCAGGTCTTGATACTGGTTTAGATAAAAACACTGCAAATTCTTCAATATCTTTATTGATTAGCGACTCAAAAAGCGTACAGGAAGCATTTTTATATCAACACCAAACGTTCGAACCAGAAAGGCTCTCTGACCTAAACATAGATTACCTCCCACTCCTCAAAAACATCGCTGCCCAGCAAGATCAACAAGACTTGCTTAAACGCCAACCTTATACCTGGGTATGGTTAGAAGAATAAAGTAAGTAGGACTCTAGGGCCTAGGTTCTAGGTTCTAGGTTCTAGGTTCTAGGTTCTAGGTTCTAGGTCCTAGGTCCTAAAGCCTAGATTCCTAAACCTTCCCCACCTCCCCCTTTCCTGCTACTATTTTGTGAGACTTTTTAGCATAAGGTAGAACAGGTTATGATCATCGTCACTGGCGGTGCTGGCATGATTGGCAGCAATATTATCAAGGCCCTGAATGAACGCGGCATTAGCGATATTTTAGTGGTAGACCATTTAAAAAATGGCCGTAAGTTCAAAAATTTAGTCGACTTAAACATTGCCGACTATATGGATCGTGATGATTTTCTGACCCAGATTATGGCCGGGGATGATTTTGGCCCAATTGATGCCGTATTTCATGAAGGCGCGTGCTCTGCGACGACCGAGTGGGATGGCAAATATGTGATGCTCAATAACTACGAATATTCTAAAGAGCTACTGCATTACTGCCTCGACCGTGAAATCCCATTCCTTTATGCTTCCTCGGCGGCAACCTATGGCGATACCGATACCTTTATTGAAGAGCCACAATATGAAGGTGCATTAAACGTTTACGGTTATTCCAAGCAGCAATTTGATAACTATGTCCGCCGCCTATGGCAAGACGCTGCCGAGCATAAAGAGAAGCTCTCGCAAATTACTGGCTTTCGGTACTTTAACGTCTATGGCCCACGTGAGCAGCACAAAGGTTCAATGGCCTCGGTCGCTTTCCACTTAAATAATCAAATGAACGCTGGGGAAAATCCAAAGCTGTTTGCGGGTAGCGAACACTTTAAACGCGATTTTGTTTATGTTGGCGATGTCGCAGCGGTCAACTTATGGTTTATGGACAGTGGCGTATCGGGCATTTTTAACTGCGGTACTGGTAATGCAGAATCGTTTAATGAAGTCGCCAACGCCGTCATTAAGCATCACGGTAAAGGGCAAGTAGAAACGATCCCCTTCCCTGAGCATCTAAAAGGTGCTTACCAAGAATATACGCAAGCGGATTTAACCAAATTACGCGCCGCAGGTTGTGATATGACATTCAAAACCGTTGCTGAAGGTGTCGCTGAATACATGGCGATCATCAATCATTAATTTGTTGAGAGAGGATGATACTGTGAAAATAGCCGTTGCAGGAACAGGCTACGTGGGCTTATCAAACGCCATGTTGCTCGCTCAACACAATCAGGTGGTTGCCGTTGATATCATTGAAGAAAAAGTTGCGATGCTTAACCAAAAGCAATCGCCGATTGTTGACCACGACATTGAGGATTTTCTGCGTAACAAAAATCTTAATTTTGTTGCCACTCTTGATAAAATCCAAGCTTATCAAGACGCGGATTTTGTGATTATTGCCACGCCAACAGATTATGACCCAACGACCAACTACTTCAATACCGCCTCTGTTGAAGCGGTGATTCGTGATGTGATGGCGATAAATCCTAATGCGGTGATGGTCATTAAATCTACCGTTCCGGTTGGTTATACAGAGCAAGCTAAACAGCAGTTCCAGTGTGAGAACATTCTCTTTTCACCTGAATTTTTGCGTGAAGGAAAAGCCTTATACGATAATTTGTATCCCTCTCGCATTATTGTCGGTGAGCAGAGTGAGCGGGCGCAGGTGTTTGCCAATCTATTATTGGCAGGAGCGATCAAAGATCAGGTTCCTGTACTGTTGACCAATTCCACTGAAGCCGAAGCGGTAAAATTGTTCTCCAATACCTATCTGGCGATGCGTGTGGCTTATTTTAATGAGCTCGATACTTATGCTGAAGTGCATGGCTTAGATAGCCGACAAATTATTGAAGGGGTTGGATTGGATCCGCGAATTGGTAACCACTACAACAACCCTTCATTTGGCTATGGCGGCTATTGTCTACCCAAAGATACCAAACAGCTCTTAGCCAATTATCAAGCGGTGCCGAATAATATTATTGGCGCGATTGTCGATGCCAACCGTACTCGCAAAGACTTTATTGCTGATTCAATACTAAAACGTAATCCCAAGGTGGTTGGTATCTATCGGCTGATCATGAAAACAGGATCGGATAATTTCCGCGCTTCAAGTATTCAAGGGATCATGAAACGCTTAAAAGCCAAAGGAATTGAAGTGATTGTCTATGAGCCGGCACTCAAAGAGAGTCACTTCTTCCATTCAAAAGTGATTAATGATTTAGATACGTTTAAACAAGAGGCTGATGTGATTGTCTCTAACCGTATGACCGATGATCTCAAAGATTGTGCTAGTAAAGTGTATACCCGTGATTTGTTCGGAAGTGATTAGTCTCTAGTGCTATTTAGCCTTTACTCCTACTCTTGCATAGTCGTGGTGCAACAATTGCGCCGCGACCATCACGGCGCCTTTTATATCGTAACCTTATAGAGAGTATCACCTATCATTTTGTCAGATTGTTTCTGTTCCGCTCTGTAGGGAGCTGCTATACTTTGCTGATAATTCAAACAATATTTTCGCTTTTATATTGGGTAGTTTATGTCTTTACCACGCAATGACTTTGATCAATACGCCTATAATCCAAGGTTTCAATGGCGTTTTTTTCACCCTCGTTACTGGGGAACGTGGCTAGCGATTCTCATCGCTTGTCTGATCAGTTTTCTACCTACCAGCTTTAAACGCACCATCGCCCATGGACTTGCTCGTTTAGCCGTTAATGTGAAAAGTAAAGCCAATAACCGCGCCAGAGTGAATTTGGCGATGTGCTTTCCAGATAAAACTGAGTCTGAACGAGAAGCTATTCTGAGCAAAATGTACGTCACTTCAACGATGTTTTTGATGAGTTTTCCTTCAATTACATTAAGAAGTAAACAATGGCTCGAAAAGCAAACGACGGTCAGAGGGTTTGAACATCTCGATCAGGTACTCAATCGTGGAGACAACGTTATTCTTTTATTACCACATACTTGGTCGATTGATATTCCTGCGATTTTTTTAGCCTCTCAAGGTTTACCGATAACGGCTATTATCAAACAACAACAAAACCTACTTTCTGACTGGTTGATGCATAGACAACGTGTACAGTATGGTGGACGTATCAATCAACGAGAGGCGGGTATAAAGCGCTTTATTCATGCTATTCGTAAAGATGGTTATTTAGGCTATTACTTACCCGATGAAGATTTAGGTCGTGAGCACAGTGTGTTTGTTGATTTTTTTGCAACCCAAAAAGCGACTATGGCAGGATTAGGACGTTTAACCACGTTGAGTAAAGCAAAAGTTGTCCCTCTGTTCACGATGTTTAACACTGACACAGGGGGTTATGAACTGGATTTTTATCCCCCCTTACCCTTTCCAACTGGCGATGAACAACAAGATGCGCGAATGATGAATGAGTGTATTGAAGCGTATGTCACCGAGCGTCCAGAGCAATATATGTGGATTTTACGTTTGTTAAAAACCCGCCCTAACTCAGAGGTGAATCCTTATAATGCAAATCAATAAATACACATCTGTTGCTATGATAGACAATGGCTATCCTGCATCACAGATATGCAGCAACAAAAATCACTCATATACTATCGTTGAAAGTGAAAAAAGCATAACTTACATAAGTGAACGCCGATGATAAAGCCATATAATACGCGCTATAATAATCTAATTTCTCTAGTCCTATGCAGCTTCCCAGTATTTTGTTTAGCGCTGGGTAAAGGCTACAATTACCCAGCTATTTTGCTTCTGATTACTTCACTGCTAACGTTCTCTTATTGGGTAAAAAAAGCCACCTTTACTCGTCCTGTTATCATTATTAGTATTACATTTATTGCTTACTTTTCTTCTTATCTTCTATCTTGGTTTGTTTATGGTGGAAAGCCATCAGATTTAGATCAGGCGAGTCGATTTATTCTTGTTCTACCCATTTTATTTATGCTAATTCACTTTCGAATTCGATCTCAATGGTTTTTTTATTCATTATGTATCGGGGCGATAATCGCTGGAATTATCTCTATCATTCATGTTTACCATATGGACTTCTCACGGGCATTTACTGGGCAAAATAGTCATTGGTGGCTGAGAGGTTATATGCCGATTCAATCTGGCAATATGGCAATGACGTTAGGTTTTCTTGCCCTAGCAATCAGTTTTTATGCTTTAAAAACACGTCAATTCACTTTGCTCATCGTCAGTTTACTAGGTAGTTTTGGTGGGGTGCTGGCGAGTTTTCTATCAGGAAGTAGAGGAGCATGGATTGCGGTACCTTTTGTCTTACTTTATTTACTCTGGGCTAATAAGTCATTGTTGAGTAAAAAGATAATTGTGATCATCTCAGTAATCACTATTGGCATTGCCTTAACTATTTCATCGATTGACCGCGTACAAGACCGTGTCGCTACGGCAGTGCATGAGATTCAACAGTATGAGCAAGATAATCGATACTCGTCATTAGGCATACGATTCGAGCTGTGGAAAAACGCCCTACTGACGTTTAAAACTTCTCCGCTCATTGGCGTTGGTGAAGTAGAACGTTACACGCTACAAAAAATACATGGCGATCAGGGTCTTATTGACTACAAGGTTGCTCACAACTTTTTTTCTCATGCACATAACCAATATTTAGAAGATCTTTCAATTCGTGGTTTAGTGGGCTTGATAGCTTTATTAGCCCTATTTTTGATACCATTAAAATTAAGTACTTCTCGTTACGTCAACCCGCGAAATCCTAAGCATCAATTAGTTTCCCAATTGGTGATTGTGCATATTCTGTTATTTATTTTTTATCAGCTGACTCAAGCAATGTTTAGCCACAACTCTGGAACCATTTTTTTCTCGGTCATGACGGTAGCACTGTTAAGTTTAGTTTACACTATAGAACCATTAGAAAATGAGCAAAATTAAAGCGATGTCTCATCGTACATTTAATAACAGAAACAACATGAAAATTCTAATCATTGGCCCATCTTGGGTGGGCGATATGGTGATGTCGCAATGTTTATATATCACCCTTAAACAGCAGTATCCGAATGCTTTGATTGATGTTATGGCTCCCGCGTGGTGTAAACCGATTTTAGAACGTATGCCTGAAGTCCATCGCGCATTAGAACTGCCTTTTGGCCATGGCGAATTTAATTTTTTTGCTCGTCGAGCTCTTGGGCTATCCCTACGTGGTCAATATGATCACGCCTACGTTCTACCTAATTCGGCTAAATCAGCTCTGATCGCTTGGTTTGCGCGTATCCCTGTACGTACAGGCTGGAAGGGAGAGATGCGCTATGCTCTTTTAAACGATCTTCGGAGCAATAAGAAGCAGTTCCAATATATGACCGAGCGTTATGTCGCACTGGCTTACGATAAATCAACCATGACTGGCTCTGATGCTTTAGGGGGCTTAGATAAGCTACCAAAGCCTAAATTGACCATTACACCAGAGCAACAGCAAACTACCGCTAGAAAGTTTTCTTTATCGCAAGGTGATACCGTTGGCCTTTGCCCTGGCGCCGAATTTGGCCCCGCCAAACAGTGGCCAACCGCTCATTACGCCCAAGTTGCCACCTATTTGCTGCAGCAAGGTAAGCAGGTATGGTTATTTGGTTCAGCAAAAGACAGCGTGACGACTCAAGCGATTATTGAACAGGTTCCGGAAATACTTAGAGCCAACTTGGTTGATTTAGCTGGAAAGACCAGCTTAATTGAAGCCGTTGACTTACTCTCTTGCTGCCAAACCGTGATTAGTAACGACTCGGGGTTAATGCACGTGGCTGGGGCTGCCGGCTGTCAGGTTATCGGTGTTTATGGCTCAACCTCCCCGCATTACACGCCTCCTTTAGCGAAGAAAAGTGCTATTGTCCATACAGACATAGAGTGTCGTCCTTGCTTTAAACGTGAATGCCCTTATGGCCATTTAAAGTGCCTAACTGAGTTAGCACCACAACAAGTGATTATGGCCTTGCAGACCTTTGAGTCGTCAAGTGTGGAGCTATAACGTGTTGATTCGCTGGCTATACAGTACACTGCTATTACTCGCAGCGCCTTTTATGCTTCGTTCATTGTATAAAAGTAAGCCAGGTAAACCACCTTTTGGTTCTCGTTGGCCAGAACATTTTGGGCGAACCCCAAAACTCAATAGCTCAGAAAGTCCGATTTGGATTCATGCTGTATCCGTCGGTGAATCAATAGCCGCCACACCAATTATCCATGCGATTAAACAACATAATCCACAGCAATCGATCATTGTTACCACAACTACCAGTACCGGTGCGCAACAAATTGCCAAATTAGGCAATCTGGTTGAACATCGCTATATGCCGTTGGATTTTTCCTATTGTGTGCGTCGATTTTTAAACGTGGTCCAACCAAGTCAGCTGCTGATCATCGAAACGGAATTATGGCCGAATACCCTACGCTGTGTTGCTCAACACTCGATTCCGATCACCGTAATTAATGCTCGTCTTTCTGAACGATCTTGTCAGCGATATCAACGATTTCAAGTGGTTTTTGATCAACTAGCGTCTCATATTACTAAGCTGTTATGCCAGTATCCAAGTGACGCTGAACGCTTTTTACGATTAGGCGTTGCAAAAGAAAAAGTCATGGTCACGGGTTCAATAAAGTTTGATCTAAATATCAATCATGAGGTAATCCAAGCCGGTCAGCAGCTTCGTCAACAGTTGGGTCCACATCGCCCAATATGGATCGCCGCAAGTACCCACAAAGGTGAAGATGAACTTTGCTTGGTCGCTCATCGGCAAGTATTGACTATTTACCCAGACGCTTTGCTGATCCTTGTACCACGCCACCCAGAACGTTTTGATACGGTCGCACAACTTTGTAGAGCTGAAGGTTTTACTTTAAGTCGACGAACAGAGCCAACAACCGTAAAGACTCAGATTTATCTTGGAGATACCATGGGTGAGATGCTGACCTTGATTGGTAGTGCGGATATTTGCTTTATGGCTGGGAGCTTATTGGGTAATAAAGTCGGAGGGCACAACCCGCTAGAACCAGCAGCGTTAGCAAAGCCGATACTTAACGGTCCCAGTTATTATAATTTCAGTGAGGTGACAGAGGCTTTATTAACGGCGAATGCGCTACGCCTTTGCGCTTCCCCTCAAGAGATCGCTCACACCCTGATTGAGCTATTCAATCACCCTGATGCGGCACAGGCGCAGGGGCAAAAAGCCGCGCAAGTAGTCGCGGCCAATCGTGGCGCGCTAGAAAAAACCGTAGCGGTTATTTTCTCTACAAATTAAGAGACATATCCCGCTAATAGTGATTGCCATTGCTGCGTTTGCCAGTGAATACCATATCGCAGCTGCTCTTTGTGAAAAGAGCGCAGCAAACGCTGTAAATTCGCTTCTTTCCAATGTTCACCGGGTTGCTGATAGCATTTATCAAAATCGATAATCCATACCTTGTCTTGATCATCGATTAAAATATTGTGAATGTTAAGATCGGTATGATTGACTTGGGCGCGATGTAACTTGGCAATCTGTTGACCTATTAAAAAATAATGTCGCTCATCGAGCGGGTTTTCCTGCAAAATCGCCACCAGATCACGGGCATTGGTGATTTTTTCACTCAATAAATCGGCTTGATAAACCAGTCCGCGCTTAACCGCTCGCGCAGCTATCGGACGAGGTACATTCACTCCTTGTTGACGTAAATGTACCAACAGATGAAATTCAGCATAGCTGCGCGTTTTATGCCATCCTTGAAACCAATATTGATCGCTAACTACCTTGCCAAATAATCCACCACGACGGTAATGACGCAACGCCGCCTCTATATGCTGCATAGCAACAAACCACGTCGTTCCCCGTCCCTTAGCACTGCCAATGATTTTTTGTTCAGCTTGCCAATAGTCGGTATCAAAAAGATGGTGAAGAGGCTCACTGACCCATTGGTCGTCATACCAAATCATTTGCTGCTTGAGCGAGCATTGTTTAATCATTACGACTGATCCTTAACGCCTGTTATAGATAATGAACATAAAGTAATACACTCCAGATAAGCCCTGCGAGTAATAATGTCACCATTACCGCCGCAGAGCCGATATCTTTCGCACGTCCACTCAACTCATGACGCTCAGAACCGACCCTATCCACCACAGCTTCTATCGCTGAGTTAAGTAATTCGACGATCAATACCAGCACGACGCTGGAGAACATGACTAATCGTTCCAACACAGGCAAATCGAGCAAGCACAGAATCGCTCCAGCAATCACCAACAGTAGCAACTCTTGACGAATAGCCGCTTCATGTTGAAAAGCTGCTTTTAACCCTTGCCATGAATAACCGGTCGCGTTGATGACGCGGCGTAATCCTGTCGCGCCAGGTTTTCCGCTAAAGGGAGGTTGCATAATGAATATCTCTCATTTTATGGTGGATTCAAAAAGGCTTATTTTACATTTATCGGCAGACTCTGCATAATTTAGGCTCATTAATGAGTGAGCTTTTTCCATGCCCCTGTTTTCTTCACCACCTCAGTCTGTCTGTTTTTTACGCCTTTCGGCGATAGGTGATGTCTGTCATGCCGTTGCCGCCGTTCAAGCTCTGCAAAAACACTGGCCAGACACCAAAGTGACTTGGATCATTGGCAAAGTTGAAGCCCAGTTATTGCAAGGCTTAAACAATGTCGAGCTGATCATCTTCGATAAAAAAGCGGGCTTCGCCGGCATGAAAGCGGTTTGGCGACAGTTAAAAGGTCGACGATTTGATGCCCTTATCCATATGCAGCTTGCGCTGCGAGCCAGCTTACTGACGTTAGGGATTCACGCTCAATACAAAGTCGGCTTTCATCGCCAACGAGCGAAAGAAGGTCAGTGGTTATTTACGAACCGTAAAATCGCTGATCATCAATCTACTCACGTCTTAGACAGTTTTTTAGCCTTTGTTGAGTATCTCGGTGTACCTCGCACAGCCCCAACGTGGTCAATGCCGATTGGCGAGCCAGAACGAGCTTTTGCTCGTCAACAATTACACGATAAGCCAAGTGTGGTGATTTGTCCTGCTGCCAGTAAAGATGAACGAAATTGGTTAACCGAGCGTTATGCCCAATTTGCCGATTATGTCACCACTCAAGGTTATCAAGTGGTGCTATGCGGGTCGCCTGCACCACGAGAAGTTCAATTAGCAGCAACAATCTCAGAATTAATGACTCAGCCGGTCATCAATTTGGTAGGCAAAACCAGCTTAAAACAATTAACTGCTGTACTGGGTGAAGCTAAGTTAGTACTTGCTCCTGATTCAGGGCCGGCTCATATTGCAACAACCCAAGGCACGCCTGTGTTAGGCTTGTATGCGCACAGTAACCCCAAACGCACAGGTCCTTATTTTAATATTGGGGATGTCGTCAGCGTCTATGAGGATAACGTGACCAAGCAACAGGCAAAACCTCTCAGTGAGCTGGCTTGGAGCACGCGGGCCAAAGGCACGGATTTGATGCAACAGATCACTGTATCCGTAGTGATTGAAAGATTTGAACATATGATGAAAGGTGTAGTACTTAATGACTAAATCCACTCCGACGTTGGCTGTCGCCTTAATCGTCAAAAATGAAGCAAAACATTTACAAGCTTGCCTCGAGACAGTCGCTGATTGGGTTGATGAGATTGTTATTCTTGATTCTGGTAGTAATGACGCAACAGAATCGATTGCTCGTCGCTTTACTGACAAGTTCTTTGTGAACAAAGACTGGCAAGGCTTCGGATCTCAGCGCCGTTTAGCCCAATCCTATATAACTGCAGATTATGTACTATGGCTAGATGCCGATGAGCGAGTCACTCCAGAATTGAAAGCGAGTATTTTACAAGCCGTAAAACATGATAAACCCAACACTGTGTATCAGATCGATCGCTTAACTACGGCCTTTGGTAAACAAATTCATTATTCTGGCTGGTCACCTGATTGGGTTACTCGCCTTTATCGGACTTGTGAAACACAATATAACACGGCTTTAGTGCACGAAAGCGTTGAAATTCCCTCTCATCTAACACTCAAGTCTCTATCTGGTTATTTACAGCACTACACTTTTGAGTATCTACCACAATACACAGCAAAAACTCAGCATTATATGAAAGCGTGGGTTGATCAACGAGAAGGTAAAAAATCCGCAACCTTAACTGGTGCAGTATTACATGGCTTTTTCCGTTTTTTTAAAATGTATATTCTAAAACGTGGTTTTTTAGATGGGCGGCATGGACTATTACTGGCGATTTTAAGTGCTAACACCACATTT
>NZ_WXWK01000111.1:0-16144 GCF_009904835.1 Vibrio sp. V33_P6A3T137
GATTAATATGTATTATTTCAAATAACAGCGGCTAATTATTGTCCGTTTTGACAGCACAATGGACTCTCTTCACGTAAAACAGGAATAATGATGTTATTTATCAAGGATTTTTATCATGCGCTTTTGCATGCATTAAAAAATTTATTGCCGATTGTTGCTGTCGTGCTTTTCTTTCAGCTCGTGATCTTACGTCAAGTTCCAGATGATGTGTGGACGATGACATTTGGTTTGTTGGTAGTGGCGGTTGGTGTTGCTCTATTTCTACAAGGGTTAGAGTTAAGTATCTTTCCTGTCGGAAAAAGCTTGGCTAACCAATTTGCACGGCGCGGCTCGATTCCTATTTTACTCAGTTTTGGTTTTGCGATGGGATTTTCTGCCGTGGTTGCTGAACCGGCACTGATTGCGGTAGCAGAACAGGCACAAACCATTAGTGAAGGACGTATTGATGGGCTTACTTTACGCTTATTGGTTGCAACGTCGGTTGGTTTCGTCATTGCGCTGGGTGTCTTTCGTACCATCATGGGATATCCCTTACATTGGTTTATGATTATTGGTTATTTGCTGGTTGTAACCATTACCTATTTTGCTCCAGAAGAAATCGTTGGGCTTGCTTATGATTCGGGGGGCGTTACCACCAATATTGTCACCGTTCCTTTGATTGCTGCGATGGGGATTGGTCTTGCCAGCTCTATTCGTGGGCGAAATCCACTGATTGATGGGTTTGGTTTAGTGGCGTTAGCGGTAATGGTTCCCATGATCAGTGTGCAGTTGTATGGCATTTATGTTTATTCGCAGCCAGAAGTACATGACGTTCTGACAATACTCGGTGACGAAACAACGAATCAACTGCCTATGTGGGTTACGCCACTGCTTGAACTTGCCAGCATGGTTAGGGATGTATTACCGATAATCATCACTATCTTATTCTTTCAGTACATTATTTTACGTCGACGATTAAGTAATCCTAAACAGATTATCTTTGGTTTTTCATTAGTTATCGTTGGACTGTATGCCTTTGTTGTCGGTTTAAAATTAGGTCTATTTCCGATTGGTAGCGCAATGGCGGAACAACTTATCGGCCGAGATCAATTATTCTACATTTATCTATTTGCTTTTATGATAGGTTTTGCTACTACCATGGCTGAACCTGCCTTGCTTGCCGTAGGACAACAAGCTGAAGAAGCGGCGGCAGGTAAAGTTAAAGGTAATACGATCAGAATATTGGTGGCGTTTGGGGTCGCGACCGGAATCGCGATTGGTGTACATCGCATCATTATTGGTGGTTCGATGCACTATTTTATTATGGCGGGTTATACCTTAGTGATTATTTTGACGATGTTGGCACCGAAGTACATCATCGCGTTAGCCTATGATCTTGGTGGGGTGACGACCTCCGAGGTTACGGTACCTTTAATCACGGCTCTCGGTATTGGTTTAGCGACTCATATCGAAGGTCGAAATGTCCTAATTGATGGCTTTGGTCTGATTGCCTTCGCCTCTATTTTTCCTATTGTTACAGTTATGCTCTACGCCATTTTCACACAATGGTATTTTCAATTTTCAAAGGTGAAATCATGAAGTTTTCCGTATTAGTTGCCATCGTCCCCGAAGAATTCGAGCAAGAAGCGATTGATACCGCTCGTGAGCAAGGCGCAGGTGGTATTACCGTATTAGCAGGTCGAGGCATCAGCAATGAGACCAGAAAAACGTTTTTTGGCTTAACCTACGATGGTAGTCAATCCGTTTTGCTCATGGTGCTCGAGAAGTCTCTCTCTTTACAAGTGCTGAAATCATTGCAAGTACTGTTACGTCCAAGTGAAGAAGATTCAAGAGGCATTGCTTTTACGATTGGATTAGAACATCTAGCAGGGATTGACCTCAATCAACTGGATAAATTTGAACAGCAGCTGTTCCAACAGCAGTTAAAAGACACTTTATAAGGATAAAACCCTATGTTAGTAAAAGACGTTATGATTCGTGACGTTGTCACTATATCGCCGTTTGCCAAGTTACGTGAAGCCATGATGTTGATGAAAAAACATCATTTAAAATCTCTGGTCGTTGAACAGCAAAATGCCAATGATGCGTTTGGTTTAATCACTTATACCGATATTGTCAAAACAGTGATTGCTGAAGGTGGTGATATTGATTTATTGAATGTCTATGACGTATGCGCTAAACCGGCGATCTCGGTTGGTGAAAATCTCGCGTTAAAACATGTTGCGGCGCTGATGACTCAACAACATATTAAACGTCTACTGGTTTTAAATGATAATCAACTGCTCGGGTTTGTTTCGATGGATGATATCATGGATGCCTTACTGGCCCGCATCGATTAATATTATCACGACGATCAGCGGCTTAGGTGGACACCTAGGCCGTAGCGTATCGTAGATTAGGCACCTTGTAATACTGCATAAAGCTGAATATATTTACGTACGAGCTGTTGGTTTTTAGAGCGCTTAAGAGGGTGGCCATACTTAATATAGCAGGGTGTCATGGTAAAAGTGGATTCTAACGTTTGTAGCAGTTGTGATTCACTTTCATAGAGAGTGATGCCTTGTGCATGATAGTCTGCCAGTTCATCGGGCAATCGTCCTGTCCACCAATGCAACAACTCACGACTTTTTTGGCTGCGACTTATCCAATGATCGGTGAGCAAGAGTAATAGGTCATTGGGTTGAATGGCATAAGCATATTCTTGTTTCCAAGCGCAAATATCGCGCAATAATTTTGCGCGGCACGTTTTCCCCGCACTCACCATATGTTGCGTTAATATCCACACCGTCCCTACATCACTGCTCACTCTAAAATGATAAGGAAGTTCATTGTTGGGCATAAAGTCTAACGGCATGTATTCACAGGTATGACCAAATTCAGTTAACGTGCGCGCTAGTCGCCGGGCAAAAGCTTGGCTGAGGTGATGTTGACTCATTCCTTGATTATGAATAGTAGGGTAGTGCTTTTCACATAGCTTTAGACAATCGGCTTGAAACTCATTGACACTTTGCGTCACTATATCCAACAGCAAGGCGATGTACTCCTTAGCAAAATGTATTTAAACGATCCCACTTTAATCGCTTCCTAAAATTCAAATCCCATTGCTCTCGAAAAAGTTAACCTTCACACATCCACCACCCAATAAATAATGGTGGATGGTCAATCAGTTGGCTTTGACTAAAAGAGCACCATCGCTAGTGACATGATGAATCAATCGCGATGAGCTTGGCAACTGAAAGCAGTGTAGAGTGTGCTATAGCATACATTTTTCTTTTCATTTTTCTGAGTCAAGCGAGAACATATCAAGGCAATATGTTTCATAATGTTACCACTTAAGTTGAAGTGCATATCTGTCAATTTAATTAACTATTTGAAATTAAACAATAATTAGTTTTTCGGTGTCAGTCACACCATGTGAAACATGGCATAGAAAAGTTTCTTCAAATAAATTGAACAACATCATCAATTGCCTTGTCTATCCAGAGCGGTACAAATGGTAAATACTCTGTTATCAAGATGTATCAACTCGGCACTTTTACAAAGAGAAATCCTATGAAGACCCAAGTGACACATTACAATCGACCGCTGCAAATTATTCATTGGCTATCCGCTATTATTGTTATTGGTATGTTTGCAGCGGGTCTATGGATGGTCGATTTATCCTACTACAGCCAGTGGTATCACACGGTCCCGTATTGGCACAAATCGATAGGTATATTACTGGCAGGGTTAACCTTATTTCGTTTTATTTGGAAGTTAGTGACGCCGTCACCCTCCGTGGAAGGTAAACCACTTGAGCGTATCGCTGCCAACATTGTTCATAAGCTTATCTATGTGAATTTAGCCGTGATCTTTATTTCTGGTTACTTAATTTCTACCGCCGATGGACGAGGCATTTCGGTGTTCGATTGGTTCACTGTACCTAGCCTTGGTAGTTTGTTTCCAAGACAGACGGATATCTCTGGTGATGTTCATTTTTATGCCGCTTGGTTTCTGATCATCATGGTCTCGATTCATGCACTCGCGGCATTGAAACATCACTTTATCGATAAAAACAATACCTTACGTAAAATGACAGGAGCAAAAAAATGAAAAAGAGCTTACTTGGATTAGCGTTCGCTTTGGCATTACCTTTTAGTGCTAACGCTGCTGACTATGTAATTGATACTCAAGGAGCTCATGCTTCTATCAACTTTAAAGTAAACCATTTAGGTTTTAGTTATATTAAAGGTCGTTTTAATACCTTTAATGGTGAGTTTTCTTATGATCCTGAGAATATTGCAGCTTCAAAAGTTACGGTAAATGTTGATACACGCAGTCTCGATTCTAATCACGCAGAGCGAGATCGCCACATCCGCAGCGCAGATTTTATCAATGCCTCGCAATTTTCTACCGCGACATTTACCAGCACTGATGTGGTGGATAAAGGCGATGGTAACTTAGCGATTACTGGTGATCTTACTTTGCATGGTCATACTAAACCAATTACTATCGATGCTCAGTTTATTGGTGCAGGTACGGATCCTTGGGGTGGGCAGCGTGCCGGATTCATGGGTACGACTCGTCTAGAATTAAAAGACTTCGCGATTAAAGTGGTTGGCCCATCAAGTTACGTTGACATGGAACTGCATGTTGAAGGCATCAAGAAATAATTGGTCGATGTCATTCTGTTCGATTGATTAAATAGAAAATTCCCTGAATTATCAGGGAATTTTTTTGCCTATCATTTATCGTGTGTATCGGCCGATAATGAGGACTCGCTGTTTAGGCTCTTGCTAACTCTTTTTCTGTTTTAACCGCCGTCACTCGTTCACCATAAATCGCACGTAGCTCGGCCAACACATGATTGCGATTCAGAACACCGACAAATTGCCCTTTGTCCAAAACTGGCAGCACATAGGGTTTACTGACTTTCATGCTTTTGGCTCGCTCTTCAACTGACAACGCATTAAATCGGGTGGCAATGCCCATACTGGTCGTTGGGAAAAGCTGCTCTTTATCGATACAGAAGAACTCCGCCACATCAACTAAACTATCACTCGCATTAATAGCAATGACATCACGAGTCATTAAATCAACAACTTTTTGTTCTGCATTCGGTAAATAATCTTGGCACCATAGTTCGACCATCACATCGTGAGCTGAGAACATGCCGATCAAACGACCTTGGCGATCGACGACAGGAGCGGCGGTAAGATAATTATCCAGTAGAGTATCGATAGCGAAGGGTACAGGTGTCTCTGCACTGAGAGTAATGGCTTTTTTATCCATCATATCTTGAACGATGATTGCGTTTTTCATAGTAGTTTCCTTAACCGACTGAAGAGGGGTAGTTTTTGTTATTGTGCTCACATGAGCGGCTTTTAAATGTGGGCGACGATAAATTGACCAATTTGCTAAACCAACCAGAACGGCACCGCCGACAATATTTCCTAAAGTGACAGGGATAAGATTGGCCGTAATAAAAGCAGAGATATTGAGGTCGGCGTACTGAGCGGGAGTGCTGCCGACCTGTATCCAGAAGCTTTCCGGAGCAAAGGTATGAATCACAATACCAAGAGGGATCATGAACATATTGGCAACACAGTGCTCAAAGCCACTGGAGACAAACATCGCTACTGGCAATATTGTCATCGCGGCTTTAGTCATCGCATTGGCTGAACTAAAAGTTAACCAGATGGCTAAACACACCAAAAGGTTACAAAGCACCCCTAAGGCGAAAGCTTGAACGGCCGTATGGTGCAGTTTATGTTGAGCGATATTTAGCGCATTAAGCCCCCATTGACCGTTATCTAATTGATACAAGCCCGCAGCAGCGACCAACAAAAGTAGGAACATCGCACCAATAAAATTGCCCACGTATACTTTGCCCCAGATAGCGAGCATTTTGCTAAAGCTTATCTGTTTATTGGCCCATGAAATGCTTGATAGCACTGAGCTGGTGAATAACTCACCACCACAAATGACAATCAGTATTAGCCCCATACTAAAAGCAAGGCCACCAGCGAGACGACTTAATCCCCAGCCAGCACTCTCACTCCCTGTGGTTACGGTAATGTAAAACAAAAAAGCCAAACCAATAAATGCACCGGCCATTACCGCTAGACTTAGCGTCAGTCCACTGGTTTTTTGTGCTTTACTTAAAGCAAACTTTTCCGCTTCAGCCATCATTTCATAGGGTGAAAAATAGTGTTGATTTTCAGCGTTGGCTGTCGACATACGCGCTCTCCAGACTCACATTCATAATTACCTCCTGACAAATTAAACAACGCCGTATGGGTTGTTACCAAACCAGACTAGGGCAGACGAGCAGGGCGGTAAAATGGATAATTCTTGGTTACCCTATCAATTTTATTGATATAGTTGGGTGAGCCAGTAAAATGAAACGAATTGCTCATTATGGGCAGGGTAATGATGGTTATAAAAAGGATGTAGAGTGCGATATTCATTAAAACAGTTGGCCGTTTTTGATGCGGTAGCAGATTCCGGTAGTGTCAGTGTCGCGGCAGATAAACTCGCCTTAACTCAGTCAGCCACCAGTATGTCGCTCGCACAGCTAGAAAAAATGTTAGGGCGTCCACTATTTGAACGTCAAGGCAAGCAGATGGCACTGACCCATTGGGGGATGTGGTTGCGTCCGAAAGCGAAACGCCTACTGCAAGATGCTCAACAAATTGAAATGGGCTTTTATGATCAGCATTTATTGAGTGGAGAGATTCGTCTTGGTGCGAGTCAAACTCCTGCGGAACATCTTGTCCCCGATCTTATCAGTATTATTGATAGTGATTTTCCAGAGATCCGCATTGAGCTGGGCGTCAGAAGTACCCAGAGCGTGATCGACGGTATTTTAGATTATCGCTATGATTTAGGGATCATCGAAGGTCGTTGTGATGATAGCCGAATTCTCCAAGAAGTTTGGTGTCGTGATCACTTATGTATTGTTACTTCCGCTCATCATCCGTTTGCGAAACGCGATGTGGTGAGTTTAGCCCAATTAGAACAAGCGAAATGGGTATTACGTGAACAGGGCTCAGGGACGCGTGGTATTTTTGAGAGTGCAGTGCATAAGCTTATCCCGGATTTGGATGTATGGCGTGAATATGAGCATGTTCCCGTGCTGCGTAGTTTGGTAGAAAATGGCCCCTATTTAACCTGTTTGCCTTATTTGGATGTCGAACGATTTATTCAAAATGGTCAGTTAGTGGCGCTGAATGTTCCCCAGCTGAGTATGGAGAGAACATTAACTTTTATTTGGCGAGCAGATATGGCTGAAAACCCGTTAGCGGAATGTATTCGGCGTGAAGGATTACGGATGATGAAGGGTAAGCCCTATGTTCTTTAGTTCCTAAATCTGTTGATTTACCGTTTGCGTCACAATTTTATGTATTAAACTTCAATTGTTACTTTAAATATGTGTTCCTGATCACTGGTTATTGTGTTTGTTCCCCTTTACTATGCCGCTCATTGATAAGGTTGTTTGCAAGCGAGTCACTGCGGAGAAGATCATGAATATACTATTCGCCATTTCACTGACAACAGGGATCTTATCGGGTCTTTGGGGATGGATTGCTGTCTCGTTAGGGCTTCTCTCTTGGGCTGGTTTTTTAGGTTGCACCAGTTTTTTTGCTACGCCCAATGAAGGGATCAGAGGATTACTGCAAAGTTTACTGTGTAACATCAGCGGGGTTTTCTGGGGGTTAGTGATTATCTACAGCTCTTCGTGGATGGGGGTTGATGTATTAGGTTATATCATTACTGCAATGGTTGCCTTTATGATGTGTATTCAAGCGAGTAAAAGTTGGCTTGCTTATATTCCCGGTACCTTTATTGGATCTTGCGCAACATTTGCCGCAGCAGAGCAATGGCCTTTGGTGATCCCTTCATTACTGCTTGGGGGAGTTTTTGGTTATTTAATGAAAACGAGTGGAGTGTGGCTTCATCAACGCGCACAAAATGCTTCTCAAACTAAACGCTTAAAATCCATCAATCGGGTCAGTTAAATCGTTTACTTGATAACGGATCCATTCTTCAAAATACGATGGTTGGATTGCATTGCTTATTTTTGTATCAATGACCTCATATCATCTTTTCTGATATCGACATTCATATTTCCCCTAAATGTGACTGTTTTGCTCCTTTGATACTAAGCACAGCCTAAAGTTAACTGGCTGTGCTTTTTCTTTGTTTATTGATCGAACGTTCGGTGCTCTCTAGCCATGACCGTTTGCCATCGTAATCACGCGTTTCAGTGTCCAGCGTAGTAGGACCGGGATAGATTCAAGACCATTTTTATCGCAGTGAGAAACAATCGCCAAAGCTAAGTCAGGTTTTGCGTGTTTTTTGAGTACGCGGCTAACCACTTTTTTAGCTGGAATAGGATGATCATGAGGGATCTTGACCATGTCTTTAAAAAAGTCTTCAAAGCCGTGAGAATAGAGAAAATGCTCGATATCACGATCAGGGAGTTCGGTTAATCGATGTCGAGGTTGATCATTGCCCAACTTGCCGATCACTGTTGCCGCGTATTTCTTACCTGCAGGATCGCCGTCAGTAACCACATGCCATTCAATAGAAAAAGCTTTAGCCACTTTGATCAACGACTTTAATCCTGATTGGGCAAACTCGATAATTTGTACGCCTTCTGCAGCTAAGTTATAACCACATTGTCTTGCTAATTCACTAAACAACCAAACTTCAGTTTCGCCTTCTACCAATAGCCAACAGCGAGCGAAAAGCGCACCAGAACGATGAAAACGAATATGAAAACCAATTCTTCTTAACTCATCTCGGCTAACGCCATGGATCGGCATGCTGGTGGCGATCGTTTTATCTGATTGTCGAACTAAACGACGGATCGAGTGCAGGGGGACTGAGCCGAGGAGATCGCCACTATTAGTAGTTAAGATCTTTTGCATCGGTAACAACTCTAAAAGACTCCAGGCTCTGGCTAAGTGAGTGGGGTGTAAACGCCCTTCCGGATCTTCAACGATTAAAATCGGTCGCGCATAACGGCGAAGATCATTGGGTCCTTTCGCTTGAAGATAAGCATTAAGTAGCCCGAGTAGTAACAAACGCGTTTGGCGATTTTTGGTTTCATCGACAATTTGCGTTAAGCTTTTATCGTTGCTTGGTGAAGCGTAGACTAAGCTTTCGCGTTCACGACGTGGGTTTTTACGTTTTTGATCTTTGAAAGAAAAATAATGCTCGACTAAGGCTTGCATAGCGCTCAGGCTACTGCGCATTTCACCTTTATTGACATGGCCGGGAATCGCCATTAAGCGGCGACATGTATTATTAATGCGTTTCTCAACGCGAGTGTTTTTACCGTTACCTTCGACAAAGGGGCGTTCAAATTGTCGAGAATCTCGCAGTCGGATCACCGGATGTAAATTCATCAGAGTTTGAGCGATTTGTGCGCTGTCATGAACTAAAATAGGATTACCGTCTAAATCTAAGAAAGCATAATCGGTTGAGATATCGTACTGTACCCGTGTTCCGCTGACACGATAAATGATTCGTTGATTGCCCTGTTCGTCTTGTCGCCACACCGGTTTCAGCTTGCGATAGCGTCCTGCGCGGTGTTCGCGAGGTTCAGTAGTGACAAAACTCAAAATGATTTGAATATCTTGGGTTTGGGGGTGAGAGACAGAATAGTCGACGTGGAAATCTTGCAATTCGAACTGGTAAGGCCGACCATCGGCAGGTAGCATGATCGAGAGCGCATCCAATAATGAGGATTTACCCCACGTATTCTCACCAATGAGGGTGGTTAACTCATCAAAAGCGAGCGATAAACGGCGAATGCCACGAAATCCTGATATTTCAATACGTTCTAGATGCATTGGCAAGGTCCTTTTTCTCAACGCGTGCCTGCTTACGCTGAGCTTTTCTTTTAGCATAAAGGAAAAAGTCTGAAAAAGCAGACCGTTAAGGCTTGAAACTTGTCCTCATCTCACAAATTCATCCCTTTTATCTCGTATTACGTAATAAACGATAGGACAGTCGAACACTTTTTTTGCAAACCTATTTCATAAAAGTCACGATTCTGTCATGATTTTTCCGCTAGGATGAGCGCGAAAGAGAGAGAGAAAGTTATGAAAAAAATAAAAAATATTACATCAATCACTCTGGCTCATATCAATGATACCCATTCTTATTTTGAGCCAACATCATTACAACTGACCTTAAATATTGACGGGCAAACGATGACGCCTTTTGTCAGTGCCGGCGGTTTTGCACGTATCGCCACTCGTGTTGAGCAGTTAAGAGCCGATGCGAAGCGGATGCAGCGAGAGTTTATCTTGGTTCACGCTGGCGATTGTTTCCAAGGCACGCTCTATTTTTCGTTATTCAAAGGATTAGCGAACGCAGAAATGCTCAATTCACTGGGCCTTGATGCTATGACTTTAGGGAATCACGAGCTGGATATGGGTAATGATCCGGTGGCGCAATTTGCTGAGCGTATCCAGTTTCCTTTACTTGCCGGTAACTGGGATTTATCGCAAGAGCATGAAGATAAACCTCATCGTTTAGCGATGAATCCGCGCGTACATGCCTTTGATGTAGATAAACAGTGCGCTAGGTGGATTGTTAAATCTGCGCAGGGAAGTGATATCGCTCTCTTCGGTTTATCTTTGGATAAAATGGATGAGATAGCCAACCCAGATGCTGATACACCATTTATCAACGCGTTAGAAACAGCTAAGAATACTATTCAACAGATCCACAATGCTGGGATTAATAAAATTATTCTCGTCAGCCACTTAGGCTATGAAGCTGACAAAGAGTTAGCGGCTAAGGTCGATGGGATAAGTTTAATCGTCGGTGGTCATACTCACGTATTGCAAGGTGATTTTAGCTCACTTGGGTTAAGTAGTGAGGAATCCTATGGACAAAAAATTAACCAAACTTACGTTGTTCAAGCTGGGCTGTATGCATTGGCGTTAGGCCACTGCCAGATAGACTTTGATGAACAAGGTAACGTAGTGAATTTCTCAGGGCGTAACGAATTACTGCTTGGTCGACGATTATTTCTTGATGCGAGCATGAGTGAAGCAGGCAGTGATTCTGCTTATCTCGATGCCTGTGATTTTGTAAATAACCACCCTAATGTCGTGGTGTGTAAAAAAGATCCGCAAGTGCATGCTATTTTGCGCAATAAATACATTCCTCGTGTGCGAGAGTTGCAGCAACAAATCATTGGTCATGCTACTCAAGCACTACGTCATGTGCGTATTCCCGATCAAGAAGGCCCCAGTGAATTGGCTCCTTTAGTGGCGAGATCCTTTATGCATGTGATGCGTAAACGTGGCTACCCGGTTCAGTTTGCGATTCATAATGCGGGCGGTGTGAGGACCTCCTTATCTGCCGGTGCTGTTTCTGTTGCCGATATTGCCGGAAAATTACTTCCGTTTGCCGTGCCGATTGGCGTTTATCGTTTAAAAGGTAAAAGCCTGGCTAAAGCCCTTGAAGGGGCAATTAATAACGCTTTAAATAATGGTGTCGAGGGCACGGGAGCGGGAAGTTATCCTTATACTCACCATCTTTCCTTTGAGTATCTGCCCGAACGACCGCTCGGAGAACGGATCGCCAATTTACAGATCTGGCAAAAGGGACAGTGGCATCCCGTACAAGCGGAACAGGAATATTGGGGAACGTCTTCGGCTTATACCATGAAAGGGAAAGAAGGCTATCAAGGACTGACAGAAATGAAAGGAGAAGGAAAAATCACTACGATTTCGATGGCCGATGCCTTTATTGAGTTTTTAACCGATAACCCCTCGATACTCAGTAATGACGCTGAACGACAAGAAACGGGACAATACACACGTTAATATGGCGTGTTCTTTGCAAAGCATTATGCGCTGTGACTCAAACAGGGGAGAAGCCAATGTGGAGCAAAGACTGGTTAGATGCTTTAGTGGTCGTCGTTTGGATTAGTTTATGGGCAGGTTTAGTGTATGCTTTGCCCTTCGCAGGAATTTAATTGCTATCAACTCTAGACGAAAGTAGCGACTCAGCATAAAATGGCGACGTTTGGGGAGTAGTCGCCATTTGTTTATTTGTCGTCATCACGTTAAGCATCGCTTATCCGGCAAATATAAATAGTTTGTTTATCACTTCTATTTCGACGAGACCAACGCATTCCATACTGCTTATTTAGGCAGTGAACTAACTGGTATGCGGAAGGTGTCGTTTTCCTATCGAGAATCCGTTTTCCTTCCGCCTGTGGAGGAAGCATGACCCCGATCATCTACATTTCGTTTGCGTTATTAACGTTTGCTCTGGTTGCTATGGATATTTGGCAAACTCGTGGTAACCGAATAACCCTGCAACGCGCGCTAAGCTGGAGCGTGGTCTGGATTTTACTCGCGTTTTTGTTTGCGGCAGTCCTTTATCTATTTTGGGATGATTATGCTGTTCATAGCCCTTATAGCGCCTCGCAAGCAACATTAGCTTTTCTAACCGGTTATCTACTCGAGAAATCGCTTAGTATTGATAATTTGTTTGTCTTTGCGATTATTTTTCATCAATACGCTGTGCCGGAGTCGCTTCGTCCAAGAGCGCTTTTGTTCGGAGTGATTGGCGCGCTTGTGTTGCGTGCGGTGATGATTATCGTTGGTGCTCAATTACTCGAACAATATCATGGCTTATTGTATGTGTTTGCCCTGTTCTTAATGTGGACGGGTGTGCAGTTATTACGAGAAAAGCCAGCGAGTCACGCTAATCCATTAGCAGAAAGAATCATCCGACGTTGCTGTCGAGTGACGAATCAATACCAAGGACATGCACTTTGGGTACGTGTTGGCAAACGCTGGTGGGTTACTCCGATGTTGATCGTTGTTGGTGTGATCGCCTGTATGGACGTGATGTTTGCACTGGATTCTATTCCAGCCATCTTTGCGGTGACCAGAGAGCCTTTTCTCGTGCTTGCTGCTAACGTTTTCGCTTTGCTTGGCTTGCGTTCATTATTTTTTGTTTTACAAGGCTTGCTGGATAAGTTTATCTATTTAAAACCGGCGTTAGCTTTCATTATGATGTTTATTGGCGTAAAAATGTTACTGGTTGGATCCCGCTGGGAAATCCCGACTTGGATATCATTGTCGGTGCTATTAACCACCATGCTATTTGCGATCATCGCATCACTTGTTAAAGGGCAGGCTCGATCTCAAGCTTCTGTTATTAAGTTAGAAAATAGTGACTTTACGCGAGAGTAAAATATTTGTTAATGAAAAGCCTGAAAAATCGTAGAGCGATTGTCCTTATGCATTTGATGGTTAAATAGTAGCTTTAAATGCGTTTGTTTTGAATATATATTCCGCAGTTGTTATGGAGTTGTTTCATTAGTTTTTTTAATTCGAAATGACAAATTTTGTCACTTCTTTTGTAGCAATAGCTTGCTTAAAATGCGCGCAAATAAGTTACCGAATTAAGAGAGGCTCACATGGCACAAGCAATGCGTTTAGGTACTTTAACAGCACCCACCTCTATGGATAAAAAAACCTATGCGGTTAACTTCAAAGGATTGATAACTCATTTGGTGGATATTCTTTTTGTGGAAACGAAACAAACAACGTATTACCACACTGCAGAATTATCTAGCCATATTCAACGTGATATTGGATTAACACGTTAAGCAAAAAGATAAGTTGTTAAAAGACAAAAGCCGACGAAAACGTCGGCTTTTTGCTATATACATTTAGCGCTTAGCAAAGATAAGCACAAAGTTGCTTATTTCTTGCGGCAATACTCAGCGATAATGTACATAGTTTGACCATTAACTTTACCCTGAATGTGCTTTGGATCATCGGTTAAGTTAATACCACGTACCGCCGTTCCTTGTTTGATGACCATGCTTGAGCCTTTCACTGGAAGATCTTTGATCACCGTGATGTCATCGCCTTTTTTGAGTTCAACACCATTAACGTCACGGGGTTTATCTTCATCATCGTTCATACCAATTTCGGCCCATTTTTGAAGGGCTTCGTCCATATACATCATATCCAGCAAATCTTGCGCCCAGCTTTCTGTTGCTGATAAGCGCTTGAGTTGACGCCATGCCATTACCTGAACGGGCGCCACTTGGCTCCACATACTGTCATTTAGACAGCGCCAGTGATTCGCGTCCATCGTTTCAGGTTGTTCGATTTGTGAGCTGCAGGTGGCGCAAAGCATGATAGCGTGATCGACGGTGATCTGTGTATGCGGGGCAACCACATAAGGAGACAGCGAGCTCTGTGCTGCGCACAGTTCACATTTTGAGTCACAGCGTTCGAGTAAAGTTGCTTCAGTAGACATTGATTCCCACCTCTATAAGATTAAGTTCGCGGGTATTATCCACTTTATGCCTACGATTGGAAGGGTTAAACCCCGAGAATATTCTGCAACTCTCGGGGTAGTGAAGACAATTAAAGTCGTTTTGAACGGGATGTTAGTTTATGGTCCACAATTGGGCGCTTGTCGCGTGGTATCTGGCAATGTTGAGATCTTCGCAGCCAGATCATTAATGCGTGTGCTGTGGGAAGGATGGGTCGATAGTAGCTCAGGTGGTTGCTGTCCCATCGAAGCTCTTGCCATATTTCGCCATAGTTCGATACTTTGTGTCGGATCAAACCCAGCTTGGGCCATTAAGGTTAATCCTAAGCGATCCGCTTCTGATTCTTGGCGGCGGCCATAAGGCATAATCACGCCATATTGAACACCGACACCTAAAGCCGCCATCGTCAAATCACGATATTGTGCATATTCTGAAGCTCCTAAAGCAACATCGGTGACTTGTAATCCGACATTGGCCAGTTGGGCTTGAGAGAGGCGTTCATTACTATGATTGGCAAGTACATGAGCAATTTCATGACTAATCACCGTTGCCAGTTGATCTTGATTGACGGCAACGCTTAGTAATCCGGTATAAACTCCGATTTTGCCGCCAGGTAGGGCAAAAGCATTCACTTGTGGACTATCAAACAGGACAACTTCCCATTGCTCGACGCTAGGCTGTGCTGGGACGTACTGAAGAAGGGCATCGGTGACGCATTGTACGTAGCGAGTCAAGGCCGCATCTTGACTGATCGGCAACTCACTTTTCATTTGACTAAAAGATTGCACGCCGAGCGTGCTCATTTGGGTATTCGAGAACAGCAATAGCTGGTTGCGCCCAGTTGGCGAAGCGCTGCAAGCGGTTAAACCCATCAACGTTATCATTAAGCTTAAGATTTTTATTCTTAAACGCATAATACATCCTTAATCATAATCATCCCTATAATGACTCGGTAGGATAGATAGCCAAGTGGTTGTACAATATACCCAAATATACCTAAGTTTGTTGGAGATGCAATATTGCTGGATGCGCGTTGTTGACGGCTATTGATGTATTTTATTAAGGGTGAACATGGACATTTGGAAAAAGCCAATCAGTTTAGAGCGATTAAATGCCACGTCAAAAAATACCATGATGGAGCATTTGAATATTATTTATACCGAGATCACGGAAAACACTATCTCGGCAACCATGCCAGTCTGTTCGTATACACATCAACCATTGGGAATGTTGCATGGTGGAGCATCGGTGGTTTTAGCTGAAACCTTAGGCTCCATTGCCGGTAATTTTGCCGTCGATGAGACTCGCTATTGTGTAGGATTAGACATTAATGCTAATCACTTGCGGGCTATGCGACAAGGTCAGGTAATTGGTACGGCGAAACCTATCCATATTGGGATTTCCACTCAAGTTTGGCAGATAGATATTACCGATGAACAAGGCCGCTTGGTCTGTGTCAGCCGTTTAACGTTGGCGGTCAAACAGCAGCGTAATAAAGTAAGCCAAGATAGCGAGGCAAGCGAATGATGATGGAATTTTCCGGTGGGAAAATTATTGCCACAGCACATGAAGTGGTGGTGCGTTTACTGGGTGAACATTCAATTAGCCTACAATCATCAAGTGACAATGTCACTTTACTTGGCAGAGGCGCGAATGTATTGTTAGCCAACAGTGGTGGTGTAAAATGGTCGGTTAAGCTCGATAACAGTGAGCAATTATCTGAGCTTGCTCAATCTTTAGGTTGCGATATCTCCTAAACTGGTGGCCTGCTCTTGCACTGAAGGACCTAAATAGAGGAAACTGTAGTAAGTTTTTAAGATATAGAGT